>NZ_CALFIG010000110.1 GCF_937876455.1 uncultured Flavobacterium sp. | reverse complement strand
TGTGCTCTTCCGATCTGTTCCTTCTATTAAATGATTATTTAATGGTAAATAGGAAATAAAATCATCAGAAATTTTAAATAGTAGCTCATCCGAGATAGTAAGCTTACAAGAATCAAAAGAATCTTTCAAACGACCATATCTTAGGGTTTCATGTGAAACTTCATTAACTTGATACAATTTCCAATAGGCTTGATTAATAGGATTATAAACTTCTATAAACGTTTTAATGGGTAAATCAATTCTATTTTCAACAAAAATACGCTCAAAAGCTAATTCAGCATTCTTATCAAAATCCCAAAGCGTATGATCTAAATCAAAAAAAATGTGTTTTATCGGATTCACTATTTCGTGTTTGATTTATTTTCCACCAACAATTTCAGCATTTTCAATGTGATAAATCCAATCTTCTACATCGTTTTCATTATATCGAAATGTACCTTTTAAGGTTAAATAAGTATCCGTTTTTAATTTAGGGGTTGCTCCTTTAAACTTAATTCCCATAATAGTTTCAGGGCCCGATTTTCCACAGAAAAAACAAGAAGCAAATACATTTTTACTTAACGCATAGTTTTTATTGTCAATTGGCACTATAAAACCACTCATTACAATCGTTTTTTTCTGTAATTTCTTTAATTTGGTATTCACTAGTGGAAAATCAACCTCTCCATAGGTTGCATGCTTTTTTTTAAGAAATTTTATTTCGCCCAATAGTTTCCATGACAAGGTATCGGCAAAAAATAATTTATCTTTTTTAACAGAAAAAGGTGCTGTTTTAGTCGTATTTTGAAAACTAAACAAAAGTATACCTATTACTAAGGCTATACTTATTTTATATACTTTATGCATTTGATAATGTTTTTGAAATATTTAATGTATATGCTTTTACTGCGGGAATCAAAGCCGCAAGTAGTCCTACTAAAAGCGTTAAACCAAATAGCCAACTTTCTTTTTCCCAAATAATTTCCAAAGGATTAAAACCTAACTTAAAATCGCTTTCAGAAGCTTTAGAGAGTAAAACTAGTCCTGCTCGACCTAAAAGTGTGCCAAATAGATAACCAACTACACACAGCAACATGCTTTCTAAGAGTACAACAATTAATAACTGATACCTTTTAGCACCATTCACTCGTAATAAAGCAAATTCAGCTTTACGCTCTTTTAAAGTGGTAAACAAGGCTATAAAAATAGAAATCCCTGAAATCAACATGATGCCAAACGCCAAATATTTTAATGCATTTATACCTACTCCAAACAAATCAAATAATCGATTCATTTGATAAGTGGGTAATGCCGCTTGCATTTTAGTATTTTGTGCTATAAGTCTGGGCCAAAGCATTACGCCCATTTTATTTCTAAATTCAATTAAAACAGCTGTTACTTCCATTCCTGGTTCATCAATTGTGATGCCTTCATGATAATGATCGTGATGACACGAATCTGTGTGTATATGCTCTTCTTCAGCTAGTGGTTCTTCATGATGCATTTGCCAAACACTTGGTATATTTGATAAAATTAAATTATCTAATACTTTGCCTGTTTTTGAAAGAATACCTACTACTTTATACTCACCGTGTTCATGTACTTCTCCTTCTGCAGCACTACCATGTGTGCCTTTAAAAGTATCTCCCATTTTTAAATTTAATTTTTCAGCCACATCAGATCCCACAACTACTTCAAAATTTTTATCAAAGGGTTTTCCGTCAGTAAATTTAGCTTGATACTTTTCTAAATAATCTGTGGTAGTTCCAACAATTTTGTAGCCTAAATAATTATCTCCAAATGCTAAAGGAATGGCCTTCTTAACATAGGGATGTTGCATCCATACTTTTGCTGAATCATAACTAATATTACCCGTAGGGTCATCAACATGATAAACTGACGACAACACTAATTGTAATGGACTACCTTGTGCACCTAATACTAAATCTACACCGTCTAAATTACTTTGGTATTTTTCTTCAAATTGCTTTTCAACTAAAATAAGCACGGTGATTATTGCCACACTGGCTGTTAATAACAATATACTTAAAATAGTATTTAAAGGTTTAAACCAAATATTTTTCCAAGCTAATTTTGCAATCATACCATTGTAATTTGATTAGTAAAACGTTGTTTAATTCTAGAATCATGTGTCACAATTAATAATGCTGCTTGATATTCTTTGGCTAAATTTTCTAATAAATCAATTACTTTTTCAGCATTTTTATCATCTAAGCTAGATGTGGGCTCGTCTGCCAAAAGTACTTTAGGTTTATTCATTAAAGCACGTGCTATGGAAACGCGTTGTTGTTGACCTACACTTAATTGTGAAACTAATTTAGTTGCTTGATCAAGAACATCTAATTTTTCCAGTAAATTTTTCGCTCTTTTTGTATGCTTTTTACCTGTTGCTAACCAACTCGCCATTTCTAAATTTTCTAAAACGGTTAAGGAAGCAATAAAATGTGATTTTTGAAAAACAACGCCAATATTTTTACCTCTAAACGCGTCTGTTTTTTGTTCAGAGAGTTTTGTAACGTCAATATTATCGATAGTTACCTGACCTGAAGAAGGCTTAAGTAAACCTGCTAATATATGTAAATACGTGGTTTTCCCTTTTCCTGAATTACCCGTAACTAAAAGTGTATTTCCTGCCTGACAAAACACATCGGGCATGTGAAAAATATGGTCTTTGTGATAAGAAAATGTAATGTCTTTTGTGCTTATCATGCTTATTTTAATTATGAGGGCAAGATACTAAATAATATACAAAGAAATCTTAAAAGAATTTTAAAAAATACCTTCATCTTGAAAACTATAGTATCCTTTCTCCGTAATGATAATATGATCCAATACTTTTACTTCTACAGCATCACCTGCAACTCTAATTTTTTTAGTAATTTGTTTGTCTGTCTCACTAGGCATTAATTTTCCAGAAGGATGATTATGACACAATATAAGAGATGTAGCGTAATATTCAAAAGCGGTTTTAAATATAATTCGCGTATCTACTACGGTTCCTGTAATTCCTCCTTTACTAATTTGGGCTTTATGTATCACTTTATTTGAATTATTTAAATAAAGTACCCAAAATTCTTCATGCGGCAATTCACCAACTAAAGGTTGCATGAGATCAAAAACAATTCGACTTGAAGTCACTTGAGTTAAACTTGTAGTCTCTTCCAAACGACGACGACGTCCTAATTCCAATGCCGCCATAATTGATATAGCTTTTGCTTCTCCAATACCCTTAAATTGAACCAATTGAGAAAGAGATAATTTACCTAATTGAGTAAGATTGGAGTCTACAGATTTTAATATGCGTTGGCAAAGCTGGACAGCACTCTCGTTTCGCGAACCAGAACCAATGAGAATGGCTAGTAATTCTGAATCAGACAAGGCATTTTTACCTTTTAGAAGTAATTTTTCTCGTGGACGATCATCTTCGGCCCACTGATTAATTGGCGTGTACATAAAATTAATTTTGGCGTTTATATACACAAAGATATGAAAAAATTAAAATGTGCCAATTTTTATAAAGTAAGTAATTGGCTCTTTTAAAAATTATTTAATTAACTAATTGTTTCACCTCATCAAAATTCAATCCGCCATAATTTCCTGAACTCATTAATAATAAAGCAGCATTTTCAAAATTTTGGCTGAATAAAAAGCTTTTAAACTCCGCAGGATTGGTATAAATAATTAAATCTTTACGATTGAAGGATTGTGCAATTTGGTCATACGTCACTTCATCTAAACGTTTGATTTTTACTGCATCGGGCGAATAAAAAACAACGGCTACATCTGCAGCATCTAATGCTCCTTCATACTCTTTCAGAAATTCGGCATTTAAACTACTATAGGTGTGCAATTCTAAACAAGCTACTAATTTTCTATTTGGGTATTGTGCTTTTACAGCCTTTGTAGTTGCCGAAACTTTACTTGGTGAATGGGCAAAATCTTTATAAGCAACTTTATTTGTTGATTCGGCTATTTTTTCCAAACGCTTACTTGCACCTTTAAAACTAGCTATAGCTTCATAAAATTGAGCTTCATCTATACCCATACATTGACAAATCCATTTGGCACCTGCTAAATTATTTAAATTATGTGCGCCAAAAACTTCTATAGGCATAGGTCCATCAGGAGTTTCCAATAATGTGGTACCATTTTCTACCGTATAATTAGGTGTTTGATAAGCTATTTTTCGAATTGGATTTTCACTTCTTTCAGCAACTAATTTAACTGTTGCATCTTCTTCATTGTATACTAAAATTCCTCCATTCGTAATTTTATTTATGAAAATATCAAATTGTTCTACGTAATTATCAAACGTAGGGAATACATTAATATGATCCCAAGCGATTCCAGATAGTAAAGCAATATTAGGTTGGTACAAATGAAATTTTGGACGTAAATCGATAGGTGAGGTCAAATATTCATCGCCTTCTAACACAATAAAATCATTTGTTTCTGTTAAATGTACCATCGTGTCAAACCCTTCCAATTGTGCGCCTACCATATAATCTACTTCCATTTCATGATAGTTCACAACATGAAGAATCATTGAAGTAATCGTAGTTTTCCCATGAGAACCGCCAATAACTACACGTGTTTTGTTTTTTGATTGTTCATATAAAAATTCAGGATAGGAATATATTTTTAAGCCTAATTCTTGTGCTTTTAACAATTCTGGATTATCTGCTTTGGCATGCATTCCTAAAATAATGGCTTCAATATCGAAAGTTATTTTTTCAGGAAACCAACCTTCTTGAGCTGGCAATAACTCTTTCTTTTGCAAACGTGATTTTGAAGGTTCAAAAATTGCATCGTCACTTCCTGTAACATGGTATCCTTTATTGTGTAAGGCTAATGCTAAATTATGCATGGCAGCTCCGCCAATAGCTATGAAATGTGTTCTCATTATTTAGGTTAAATTGTTAAACTGTTAATTTGCAAAACCGAATGAACGATTAAACATTTAAACAATTACACTATTTGTTTTCAAATTGTTCTTTTAATTTACTTGCTTTTGTTTTGTCCTTGAGTTTCTTTAAATATAAGTCATATAGCTTATCAAATGTCTCCTTTGAATTTTCTATTTTATGTGCATTTACATAATAGGTTTCTGCTTTTTTGTAACGTTTAAAATACACTTCAATATACCCTTTTGCTAAATATCCATCTACTTTAGATATAGTGAGAATTTCATCAGCATATTTTTGTGCTTTTTTTTCGCTTCCTCCTATTATTCCTGGCAATTCTAAATAGAGTATGACTAGCGCAAAACGAGATTCTATATGTTTTTTATCTAATCGGGCCGCGGTCAAAAATGCCTCCTCGATGGCATCAATCATACCTAATGCCTTAAATTTGTTTACGGATTTTGCTTTCATTCCCATTGCACCTCCAAATTTATAGTGATAATTTGCACTAGAAGGCACTTTTAGTTTCAGTTTTTCATAATACGAAAGGGCTTCGTCCCACTTTTTTTGAGCACCCGCAATATCGCCTAAATATTCAATTGTTTTTAAATGATTTGGGGTTGTTTTTAAGTAGGTTTCAAATAAAATTTTCGCTTCGGCAAATTTATTTTCTTTATACAATTTTTCAGCTTTCTCAAAATTAGTTTGAGCAAAAGCTGTGAATGAAAAAAATAATATGAAGAAAAATTTTGGCATGAATTAAATTTGAATTCAAAAATAGGAAAAATTTTCGTAACCAAATAAAAAAAGAAACCCTCTAAGAAAGACTCAGAGGGTTCTAATAAAACTAAAAAATAGGTTTATTTTACTAATGTCATTTCGTCAACAATATGTTTAGCACCTGAGAAATTCTCAATCACCCATAACACATAACGAATATCTACATTAATTGTTCTTTGTAGTTTTTTGTCAAAGATAACATCACCCGCCATAGCCTCAATATTTCCATCAAATGCTAAACCGATTAACTCACCTTTACCGTTTAATACAGGAGAACCTGAATTACCACCTGTAATATCATTATCTGTTAAGAAACAAACATGTAAAGAACCGTCTTTATCTGCATAACGACCAAAATCTTTAGCTGCATTCATTTCTAAAACTCTTGCTGGTAAATCAAATTCTGCGTCACCTTTTTTATACTTTTTAACTTGACCAGCTAAAGTTGTATAATTGTTAGTAGTAGCATCATTTCTTTTATCTGCTGGCAATGCTCTTACTTTTCCGTATGTTAAACGTAACGTAGAATTTGCATCTGGATATTTAATTTCTCCAATTTTTGATTCGCGTAAACCTTCTACTAATTTTCTATATGCTCCGCCAAAATCATTTTGTGCTTTTGCAATTGCTTCAGATTTAGAATTAAAGTGCATAAGTAAATCATTTGACAAAACAAATAAAGGATCGTTTGCTACTAAGCCTTCCGAAGGCAAATCTAAAAATGCTTTTACTTTTTCTTTTGATGTAAAAATACTTAAATCAAATGCAGCATTTACAAATTTAGTAAATTCATTATTTGATTCTTTACCTATTTTTTCTACTGAAGGAGCAATAGCATACCCTGTAGACTTAGTCGCATATAATTTTAATTGTGCGGCTAAAATATCTTTCTCAGCAGGAAGATACATTTCTTTATGCATTTCTTCAACCATTTCTAAAATAGCTGGAGCCATTTGTGCGCGTTTTGTAGCATCGGCCTTTGCATATACTTCAAGTTGTTTTCCTAACGATCTACTGATAGTTCCAAAAGCAGACGTTCTTAATAATTGTTGCAAATAATTATCATGACGTGCTTTTTCATTAGTTAGTTTGTAATAGTTATTAATTGTAGCTACTACATTACCGTATTTTTCTTTATTTTCTGGTTTATTGGCCCATTTATCAAATTTTGCTTCTTGTGCTGCTTTAGCTTTAGCTGTTTGAAATTTAGTTAACGCATCAATCATGCCTTGACGGTTTTTCCAATAATTAGCTACTCCTGCAAATTTTGAAGCATAAATTAAGTTTAAGGCATCAGATTGTACCATGCATTTTTTCATGTTGTCCATTCCTGTTTTTGAACCTTCAACCCAAGCTGGATAAGCAAATTTTACATTTTGCTCAATACCACCAGCTGGCATCCAACGATTTGTTCTACCTGGATAACCTAAAATCATAGCAAAGTCATTTTCTTTAACGCCACCTAAGTTAACAGGTAAATAATGTTTAGGTTGTAAAGGAACATTATTTGGAGAATAATCTGCCGGATTTCCGTTAGCATCAGCATAAATTCTAAACATAGAAAAATCTGCTGTATGACGTGGCCATTCCCAATTATCTGTATCGCCACCAAATTTTCCTAAACTTTCTGGTGGTGTACCTACTAAACGCACATCTTTGTAATCTTGGTACACAAAATAATAGTATTCATTACCTTGGAAAAATGGACGAACAGAAACTGTATATTTTCCACCTTCGTTATTTTCTTTTTCAATTTTTGCTATTTCAGCGTTGATTGCTTTTTCTCTTTCCGCTTCGGTCATTTTATCATTTACAACCGCTAAAATTCTTTTTGTACAATCATCCATTCTCACAAAGAAACGCACAAATAAACTCGATGGTTTAAGCTCTTCTGAACGGTTTTTTGCCCAAAATCCATTTTTTAAATGATTTTTCTCTGCTGTTGATAATTCTGCAATGGCATCATACCCACAGTGGTGATTCGTTAGTACTAAACCATCTTTTGAGATTAATTCTGCTGTACAGCCTCCATTAAACTGAACGATAGCATCTTTTAAACTATGATGGTTAATGCTGTAAATTTCTTCAGCTGTTAACTGAAGTCCCATTTTTTGCATATCGCGGTGATTTAAACGTTCAATAAACATTAAAAACCACATTCCTTCATCAGCCTTTACGGTTGCAGGCAACAACGTAATTACAGCGATTAAGGATAGAATAATTTTTTTCATATGAAATAGTAATTTTGTTTTAATGATGCGAATATAAATCAAAAATTGCGAATTTGTTAAATTTAAACCTCTTAAAAAGTAATTTGAAACAGAAACTTTAACTTTTATTTAGGTTTTTAAAAAAAAGAAAAGGCATTACCTATCTGTAATGCCTTACTTTGTTATTATAAAAAATAGAATTAAACATTCAACATTTTCCACAACTTATCTTTCAATTCAGTTAGACCTTGTTGAGCTACAGAAGAAATAAACATATATTCTATACCTTTAAAATCCTTGTCTAATTGCTGTTTCATTTCTTTTTGTAATTCATCATCTAACATGTCGCATTTCGAAATAACAATTAATCGGTCTTTATCTAACATTTCAGGATTATAACGTCGTAGTTCATCTAAAAGAATTTCATATTCTTTCTTAATATCATCGGCATCTGCAGGGACTAAAAACAGTAGCGTTGAATTTCTTTCAATATGGCGTAAAAAATAATGTCCTAATCCTTTGCCTTCTGCTGCGCCTTCAATTATCCCTGGAATATCTGCAATTACAAAAGATTGAAAATCTCTGTAAGCTACAATTCCTAAATTTGGTTTTAAGGTAGTAAATGGATAATCTGCAATTTTTGGTTTAGCTGACGTTAAAACAGAAAGTAGAGTTGACTTTCCAGCATTTGGAAAACCTACTAAACCCACATCGGCTAATACTTTTAATTCTAAAATGACATCTACTTCTTCACCTGGAATTCCTGGTTGGGCATAACGTGGTGTTTGATTCGTTGCGCTTCTAAAGTGCCAGTTTCCTAAACCGCCTTTACCCCCTTTAGCTAAAATTTTAGTTTCATCATGTTCTGTAATTTCGAACAAAATTTCCCCTGTTTCTTTATCTTTTATTACTGTACCTAATGGCACTTCAATGTATTTATCTTCACCGTCTGCTCCTGTACTTCTACTGCTTCCACCATCGCCTCCATGACCTGCTTTTACATGCCTTAAAAATTTTAAATGAAACAAGGTCCATAAGTTTTTATTGCCTCGTAAAACAACATGTCCGCCTCGACCTCCATCACCACCGTCAGGTCCTCCTTTTTCAATAAATTTCTCTCTATGTAAATGAGATGAACCTTTTCCTCCTTTACCAGATGCTACATATATTTTTACGTAATCTACAAAATTTCCCTCGGTCATTTTTTAAGTTAGAAATTAGAAGTTAGAAATTAGAAGTTGATACAACTAAATTAAACTTAGTTAGTGTTTTTTAATTTTATAAGTGGCAAAGATACAACTTTAAGATGGCTAATAAAAAAGAAAACTTATAATGCATACATTATAAGTTTTTTAAAAAATATTGAAACTGTACTTTATTCTTTAAGAGTAGTGATTAAAATTTTATCGATTTTTACACCATCCATTTCTAAAACTTCAAACTCTAGTTTATTCCAAATCAATTTTTGTCCTTGTTTTGGAATGTCACCTAATTCTGTAACAATAAGTCCATTAACTGTAGTGACTTCAAAATCACCTATTTGCTCGTCTAAATCGAAGTAAGTTAAAAAGTCGTGTAAAGAATATTGACCATCTACTAACCAAGTTCCGTCTTCGTTGGCAATTAATTTATATTCATCATCGTCAAAATCTGCAGCATCACCTACTAAAGCTTCTAAAATATCATTTAATGTAATAATTCCTTGAAAAACTCCATATTCATCAGTAACAAATGCATAATGTACTTTAGTTTTCTTAAAATTTTCTAATGCCTTATAGGCTGAAGTATGCTCTATAAAATAAGTAGGTTCTTTTGCGATAGCGTTTAATTGAAAATTACCTTGTTCAAAATTTAAAAACAAGTCTTTTAAAAATACTACACCCACAACTTCGTCTAAATTTTCATTACAAACAGGGTAAACAGAATGCAATTCATGCAAGACTTTTGCCTTGATTTCTTCTACCGAATCGTCCAAAGACAAATAAACCATAGAACTTCTATGTGTCATTAATGAATTTACTTTTCGGTCGCCAATATGAAACACACGTTCCACGATGTCTTGTTCAATTTCTTGTACTTCACCTACTTCTGTTCCTTCTTTAATAATAGCTTTTATTTCTTCTTCGGTAACTTTGCCGTCTGCTGTAGGCTTTATGTTTAATACTTTAAGAATAAAATCAGTTGAAGTCGTTAACAACCAAATGAATGGTGCGGTTACTACGGAAACTAATTTCATAGGAACTGCAACAGCTTTTGCAATGGTTTCGGGATAATTTAAGCCAATTCGTTTGGGTAATAATTCGCCTAATACTAATGAGAAAAAAGTTAGCACAACAACTACAACACCTACTGCTAAAGAAGGTGCATACAGTTTAGTTAACTCATATTGTTCAAAAAACAAGGTAACATCTTGTGTTACTTTTTCTCCTGAATAAATACCAGTTAAAATTCCAATCAACGTAATACCTATTTGTACGGTTGATAAAAATTTATTAGGCGAGTTTGCTAAATCTAAAGCAGTTTTTGCACTCGTGTTGCCTTTTTTGGCAGCGGTTTCTAACCTATTTTTTCTTGCTGATATGAGTGCAATTTCTGACATGGAAAACAATCCATTAAGCAGTATCAACAAGAAAATTATGACTATTTCCAATGTTTAATATGTTGAATTTTATCGCAAGATACTTATAATTTATCAATTATTAAACTTAATCTTTCTGTAATTTCTTGAATTGTACCAATTCCATTTACGGCATAGTATTTATTTTGTCCTTCATAAAAATGAATTAAAGGCGCTGTTTTTTCATTATACTCTTGGTATCTGTTTCTGATTTTTTCTTCGTCTTGATCATCTGGTCTACCTGAAGTTTTGCCTCTTTCGAGTAATCTTTGAACTAAAATTTCATCATCTGCATCTAAGGCTATAGTTGCTGTAATTTCTTCTCCTTTTGAAACTAAAAAAGTATCTAACGCCTCCGCTTGTGCAATAGTTCTAGGGAATCCATCAAATAAAAATCCAGCTGCCTGTGGGTTTTTATCTACTTCACTTTGCAACATTTGAATGGTTACCGCATCTGGAACTAAATCGCCTTTATCCATATAGGTTTTCGCCAATCTTCCAAGTTCGGTGTCATTCTTAATATTGAATCTAAAAATATCACCCGTTGACAAATGCACTAAATTATACTTGTCCTTTAAAAATTCGGCTTGTGTTCCTTTTCCTGCACCTGGTTTTCCAAATAATACGATATTTATCATTTTTTTTACTTTAAGGGTTGTTGCTGTGTTATATTTATTTGTTTTTCTGTTATTCTGAAAGTTGATACACATCATTCAAATTCCTACCTAATCCATCATAATCTAATCCGTATCCCACAATAAACTTATTAGGTATTCTAATTCCTACATAATCTATTTTTATGTCTTTAGTATAAGCATCTGGCTTAAAAAATAAGGTAGCAATCTTACAATGTTTTACCTCATGTGCTTGAAACATTTTTTTTAAGACCTCTACGGTATTTCCTGTGTCAACAATATCTTCAATCAACACCACCGTTCTTCCTTTTAAATCTTGGTTTATTCCAATTAATTCTTTCACATCATGGGTTGTCGAAGTTCCTTCGTAAGAAGCCATTTTGACAAAACTTACCTCGCATGGAGCGTTGTAATTCTTTAATACATCAGCAACTACTCTAAACGCACCATTTAATACACCTACAAAAACAGGTACTTCCTCACAATGATCATCTTCAATTTGTTTTGTCATGTTTTTTATAGCAAAGTCTATTTCCTGAGCAGTAATAAAAACTTCAAATTTTTTATCGTGGAGCTGTATCATATTTTTGAAAGAATAAGTAGCAAATTTACAAAGTATTCAGAATTAAGAATGAAGAATTGTATTTTTTTTGCAAAATAGATATATTTACCAAATGAATGCTATCTATTACAAACAAATAGCCGAAAGCACAGCACACAGAAAAAGTAGAGAGGAAAATAAAAATTTAGTACTCAAAAACCCTGAACTAATGGCTCTCTTAACGGAAATTGCCTTTGACACAACGGATAAAAACCACCACAAAGCCTGCTGGATTCTAGAATTAGTTTGCGAAGAACAACTCGCTCTTTTTCAACCTTATATTGAACCATTTTGCAATTGCTTATCCAACTATAAAAACGAATCGGCTATTCGTTCAGTAGCTAAAATTTGTATGTTTTTAACCAAAAGTAAAACTTCAATTTTAACAACATATCAGGAAGAAAAAATTAGCGAAGCTTGTTTAGATTGGCTCATTATTGATGTAAAAGTAGCCTCAGCGGCTTATGCCATGCGGGCTTTATTTGTTTTGAGCAAAAAATACAATTGGGTGCGCGATGCTTTACAGGCTGTTTTATCTAAAGACTATAGCCAACATTCACCGGGTTATCAATTTGCAGTTAAGGATATTTTGAAAAAATTAAATTCATAAATTATCTAAATTCTTATCTTTGCAAAACAACATAACTTTTAAATGACAGGATGAAATCGTCATTAACAAAAATTTTGCGCAAGCAAACACAGATAAATAAAAAGGCGATAACATATATGACCTTTTACAAATAAAATTTTACATATATGAAACAACTGCATTTGAGACTAAAAGCAATAACTACAACTAATGAATTATTTTTCTTCCGATTTTAAATTAGGAATTTTAGGCGGAGGCCAATTAGGTAAAATGCTACTTCAAGAAACTAGAAAGTTTGATATACAAACCTATGTTCTAGACCCAAGCCCTGAAGCACCTTGCAAAATTGCCTGTAATCATTTTGTTCAAGGTAACTTGATGGATTTTGATACCGTTTATAGTTTTGGGAAAAAAGTAGATGTGTTAACCTTTGAAATAGAATTGGTTAATTTAGATGCCTTACTAAAATTAGAAGAAGAAGGATTAGCCATTTACCCGTCACCAAAAACATTACAAGGCATCCAAAATAAAGGAGTTCAAAAAGATTTTTATAGCCAACATAACATTCCATCTGCACCTTACACCCGTTTTGACAAAACTTTACTTTTAAAAGAAGCGGTTGAAAATAAACAAATAGAAATGCCTTTTGTATGGAAATGCACACAATTTGGTTATGATGGAAACGGCGTAAAAATAGTACGAAAAGTAACCGATTTAGACGAATTACCAAATGTAGAATGTATTGCAGAGGCAATGATTCCGTTTAAAAATGAATTAGCCGTAATTGTTGTGCGTTCTGTTTCTGGAGAAGTAAAAACCTATCCTGTCGTAGAAATGGAATTTCATCCCGAAGCCAATCAAGTGGAATATGTAATTTGTCCAGCTCGTATTGATGCAACAATAGCGCAAAAAGCTACTGAAATTGCCTTAAAAGTTTCAGAAGGCTTCAATCATGTAGGTTTATTAGCTGTGGAAATGTTTCATTCCGAAGGTTCGGAAGAAGGCGACGAAATTTTAGTCAATGAAGTCGCTCCAAGACCGCACAATTCAGGTCATTATTCGATTGAAGCCAGTTATACTTCACAATTTGAAAACCATTTGCGGGCTATTTTAAATTTACCTTTAGGCAATACAGCTAGCAAAGTTGCTGGAATTATGGTAAATTTGGTCGGTGAAGAAGGCTATTCAGGACCAGTAGTATATGAAAACATCTCCAACATCATGGCAATTGATGGTGTTACACCACATATTTACGGAAAAAGAGAAACAAGACCTTTCCGAAAAATGGGACATGTAACGATTGTGAATGAAAATATGAATGAAGCCAGAAGAATTGCCGAAGAAGTAAAGAATTCAATTAGGGTGATTAGTAGTCAGTCGCAGTAGTCAGTCGCAATTGGTAGTTTTATAAAAGATAACTTGAAACCTTAAACTTGAAACAAAAAATGAGTAAAGTAGCAGTAATCATGGGCAGTATTTCGGATATGCCTGTAATGCAAGAAGCCATCGACATCTTAAAAGGATTTGATATTGAAACTGAAGTCGATATCGTTTCGGCACACAGAACACCTGAGAAATTAGTTGAGTTCAGTAAAAATGCTCATACACGTGGTATTTCAGTAATTATTGCGGGTGCGGGTGGCGCAGCTCATTTACCTGGTATGGTTGCTTCTATGTCGCCACTTCCCGTAATTGGTGTTCCTGTAAAATCAAGTAACTCTATTGATGGTTGGGATTCGATTTTGTCCATTTTACAAATGCCCGGAGGTGTCCCAGTTGCCACTGTTGCACTAAACGGTGCAAAAAATGCGGGTATATTAGCCGCACAAATCATAGGAAGTTATGACAAATGTGTTTTAGATAAAATTGTAGTGTATAAAGACGGGTTAAAAGAAACCGTATTAAAGGCTGCAGCTTCTCTAAAATAAAAAACCCCGATATACATCGGGGCAAAAATCTATTCACAATTAAGTGACAACTATAAAAAAATTCTTTTAGGGCAAAAGGACGATTTTTTCATCACTTCATCGACAAATTTATACATTTTATCGATAAAAACAAATTTTTATGGAAATTTTATTGCACCCATTTACAACCAAATATAACACCGCACCATTTTCGCAAATTCAAATGAGCGATTACAAACCGGCTTTTGAAGCTGCAATAGACGCAGCGCGTGCAGAAATTGATTATATTACAACTAATCCCGAAAAGCCTACTTTTGAAAATACGATCGAAGCCTTAGATTTTTCAGGACAAACTTTGGATCGTTTATCATCGATTTTCTTTAATTTAAATTCGGCAGAAACCTGCGACGAAATGCAAAGAATCGCACAAGAAGTATCGCCACTTTTAACCGCTTTTAGCAATGACATTTCGTTAAATGAAGAGTTGTTCCAAAGAGTAAAAGCCGTTTACAACCAAAAAAGCGAATTGACTTTAACACCTGAGCAATCTACTTTATTAAATAAAAAATACAAAAGTTTTGCCCGCAACGGCGCCTTACTTACTGAGGATAAAAAATCACGCTTACGCGAAATTGATACCGAATTAGCCAAACTGAAACTAACTTTTGGCGAAAATGTTTTGGCAGAAACCAACAACTACCAACTGCACATCACGAACGAAGCCGACTTAAAAGGGTTACCTGAAGGAGCTATCGAGATTGCGCGTGCTTTAGCGGAATCAAAAAATGTAGAAGGTTGGATTTTTACTTTAGATTTTCCAAGTTACTTGCCATTTGTAACCTACGCTGATAATCGTGAATTGCGAAAAGAGATTACGATTGCAGCAGGAAAAAAAGCCTTTCAAAATAACGAATTTGACAACCAAGAAATTACGTTACAAATTGCCAAATTGCGTTACGAACGCGCCAATTTATTAGGCTACGAAACACACGCTCACTTTGTTTTAGAAGAGCGCATGGCACAACATCCGGATCAAGTCAAAACCTTTTTAAATGATTTGTTAGCCAAAGCCAAACCGGCAGCCGAAAAAGAATTTGCGCAATTAACGGCTTTCGCCAAAGAACTACACGGAATAGACCAATTAGAAAAATGGGACGGTCCCTATTATTCAGAAAAATTGAAACAAAAATTATTCAATTTGGATGACGAACTTTTAAAACCTTATTTCAAATTAGAAAATGTGTTGAACGGCGCATTTACGATTGCTAACAAACTATTTGGTTTAACATTCAGAGAAATTTTCGATATTGACAAATACCATCCTGATGTGCAAACCTTTGAAGTTTTGGACGAGAAAAACGAGTTGGTAGCACTTTTCTACGCCGACTTTTTTCCAAGAAAAGGGAAACGAAACGGCGCTTGGATGACCTCTTTTAAACCACAATATATAAGAGATGGAATCAATGAAAGACCACATATTTCGAATGTGTGTAATTTTACTCCGCCTACTCCAACCAAACCGTCACTTTTAACGTTTAACGAAGTGACTACTTTGTTTCATGAATTTGGGCACGGTTTACACGGCATGTTGGCAAATACTACCTATCCGAGTTTGTCAGGCACTTCCGTATATTGGGATTTTGTAGAATTACCTTCGCAAGTGATGGAAAATTGGTGTTACGAACCTGAAGCATTGGCTCTGTTTGCCAAACATTATGAAACAGGCGAAATCATTCCGCAACACTATGTAGAAAAAATTAAAGAAAGTGCCAGTTTCTTAGAAGGAATGGCTACGTTGCGCCAATTAAGTTTTGGACTATTAGACATGGCTTTCCACAGCAATAACCCAACCGAAATTAAGGACATAAAAACGTTTGAAAAAGAAGCTTTTGATGGCACGAGTCTTTATCCAGATGTAGCCGAAAATTGTATGAGCGTTTCTTTCTCACATATTTTTCAAGGCGGGTATTCTTCAGGATATTACAGCTACAAATGGGCGGAAGTATTAGATGCAGATGCGTTTGCCTATTTCCAAGAAAAAGGAATTTTCAACACAACAGTCGCTACCAAATTCAAAGACAATGTACTTTCTAAAGGCGGCACAGAACACCCCATGACATTGTACAAACGTTTTAGAGGTCAGGAACCAAAAGTGGAAGCTTTGTTGAAAAGGGCTGGGTTGATTTAAATAGTTATTTTGCGTTAGGGATAAAGGCGGCATCCTTTTCATGGTGGACTGAGGTACTCGAAGTCCACCATGAAAAGATAAAGCCGAAAGCCCGACCCGAAGGAAAACGCCCAAAAGCTAGAGCTTTAAAATATGTTGTAATAAATTAATTTGGTTTTTGGTGCGATTTAGATTTTGTGCTGAATAATTACAATGATAATAGGTATCACCGTTTAAATAATCGGTCAAGAAACGTAGGGCTTGAATATAAACGATAACTTTTGGTGCGTAAAACAAAAATTCCTTTTCAATATCCGTTAAAAAAGAACCCGTTTCGGACAAAAAACCATCGGTTAAAGCTTGATAAACCTCAACATTAAATACATCTTTTGGATTGGGATCATCTTCTAGTTTTGTATTGGTATACGAGCGAATCATATCACCATAATCATATAAAATAGTACCGAGCATTAAGGTGTCCCAATCAATAATGGCTTTAGGCTGATGTGTGGTGACATCAAAAAGTACATTGCTAATTTTAGGATCGGCATGAATGAGTCGAACAGGCAAGCTGTTTTCTTGTTGTAATTGTATCCATTTTTGAGGTAAATCTTTATGCTTGAGCATCCAATCTAACTCGGTTTTTGCTTTGATTAGTCGCTCTTTTGTAGCCAATTGAAAGGCTTGTTGAAAAGCATCAATTCTACTTTTTGTGTCTAAAAAATTTGGTAAAACCGCTTGAATTTGCTTTGTATCTATCCCGTTTAAAAAGCTATAAAATTGACCAAAAAAAGCACCTATTTGAAATGCTTGATTTGAATTTTCCACAACATTAATAGTGTAACTATTTTCAATTTGTTCCAACATCCGCCAAGTGTCACCTTCAAAATTGAGTTCATTTCCACCTTCAGCGGTCTCGCACAATTCCAATACAGGATGTGGGTAATTATTACTTTTTAAAACGCTACTGGTCAATAAAATATTAGACTGAATAGCGTTTGGATTTTTAAAAACAGTAGTATTAATTTTTTGCAAAATATACTTTTTTCTCATCGCGCCTAGGACTACCTCAACGCTATACGTCGAATTAATTAAACCATCTGCAACAGGAGAAATGACAGCCACTTCGGCCTGAGGTAAAAAATGACAAATGATATTATTGAGTGTTGGATTTATTGCCACAATTCGCTAGGATATAATTTATTAGTAACAGATTCTGAAATAAAATCAACTAATTGTTTTTTATCTTCGGGATAAGTAATTCCGTACCATTTGTCTGAAGTTACAAGTACTTTTACCTGAAGATTTTGGGTATCAATTAAATTTTGTATTTCTGTTGGGATATAAATTTCTGAAGTTGACGAAGGATTTGAGCTTAAAAAATGATGAAACGAATTTTCTAATGATTCGAAAATAGCAGGATGGAATCCCCAAAAATTCATTGAAACCAACGTATTAGAAGAAATTACTTGTTTGCTTTCATTTTCTAAAAATACAATTTCGGCATCTTCTCGAAGTATTTTAGTTTGCTCTATTACCTTATGTAAATACCCAACAGCATTCAATGAACAAATGCCTCTCGACACCGAACCATTTTCGCTCAAAGTAACCGCTATAGGATACGCAACCATGGCAAATTGATTAGGTTGGATTTGGCCATCATCTATCCATTTTACCATTTCAACAAAAGCCTGTTTTCCATAATAATCATCGGCATTTAGTACTACAAAGGATTCTTGAATACATGCTTTGGCACACAAAATAGCATGTGCGGTACCCCACGGTTTTTGTCTGTCTTGTAGCAACTTAGAAAATTCCTTTGGAACAAACTTTTCAATAGTTTGAAGTACGAGATGAAGTTCAAATTTTCGTTGCGATGCAATTTTTTCTAATCTTGTAAGATACGATACTGGTAAATGTGAATTAATCACAACTACTATTTTTGTGAAACCTACTTCAAGAGCATCATATATTGAAAACTCCATAATGGTTTCCCTATTTGAAGTTATTCCGTCAACTTGTTTCAAGCCTTGGTAGCGGCTACCTAAGCCCCCTGCCATAATGAGTAGGGTTTTTGTCGAACTAAAATGCCCCATCAAATCCAAATACTGGTTTACGTGATTCCCATGCTCCTTTGGTAAAATCAGGTATATCGACTACTTGTCCATTCTTTTTGATTGATTTTTCGCTTAAAGGGGTAATGGAATACCAAGTGGCCAAATCATACACGTCTAAAGGAAACTCTATATTGCGTTTGATGCATTCAATAAATGTATTATCTACAAAGAAATCCATTCCGCCATGACCTGAATTTTCAGCATCTTTAGCATAACGTTGCCATAGCGGATGGTCGTATTCTTGCAGCCATTTTTCGGTATTATCCCATCGGTGTGAATGTTTCATTAGTTTTTCAAAATAAATAAACCCTTGATTATTTTCGCCCCAACCAAAATCTTGCCATATTCCTTCTGTTCCTTGTACCCTAAATCCTAAATTGTAAGGACGCTGCAAAGAAGTATCATGTGTTAATAAGATGGTTTCGCCATTTGCACATTGAATTTGAGTAGTCACAATATCGCCTTGTTGGAATTTTACTTTAGCATTGGGATGGTCATTTCCCCCTTTTGGATGTTCTTCAATATACTTTGTCAATCCTCTGGATTTAGAAGAAAACGAAGATAAACGCAATAATCTGTTCCCTCTATTGATATCAAACATAACGGCTACCGGACCCAATCCGTGAGTAGGATACAATTCACCATTTCGATTTACATAATGATTGGTTCTCCATTTTGCCTCACTAAATCCTTTCTCGCCAAATTCTACTCCCGAATTATATGCCGTTTGACCATCGTTAAACAAAACACCTCTTAAATCATGTTCATAGCCGCCTTGCCCATGAATTAACTCACCAAACATCCCTTTTCGTACCATATTTAAAACTGCCATTACATCACGTCGGTAACACACATTTTCTAACATCATAATAGGCACTTTAGTTGCTTCATATGCTTTTACAAATTCCCAACAATCGTCAACTGACATAGCACCACACACTTCCATACCAACTATTTTTTTGGCATACATAGCTTCTACACCCTGAATTTTATGCCACTCCCAAGGAGATGAAATAATTACCGCATCAATTGTCGGGTCTTTCAATAAGTTTCTATAATCATATACTCCGTTTCCATATTCCTTTGCAGGTTGTTGCTTATATTTAGCCATTAACTTTTGTCCCATAGCCATCATTCGTGGATCTGGATCGGCAAAAGCAACCACTTCAACATCGGTTCGTTTAAGCATTTCCTCTAAATGCGCTTGACCTCTATAACCTATAGCAATGAATCCTAAACGAATTTTTTTATCCGTATTAAAATTATCATTATAGGAAAAAAGAGAATTAGGCAAAATTAATGCGCCAAAACCAGCTACTGAGGTTGTCTTAAGAAAATTTCTTCGAGTAAAATTAGGGTTCATAACTATTATTTTTTGCTAATTTAATAAAATAAAAAACACGAACAGCTAGAAATTTTTTTAAGCAATAAAAGCAACACACACCAAAAAATGGGGATACTTTCTACCCAAAATAGTGTATAATATCTTGACCTTTTTGTAGAGGTGAAAAAGATAATCAGTACAGTAATAAATGATATGAAAAGATTTACCAAGAAAAGTAGCCCTTTTTTTGTATTCATACTACAATTAAATTCTAAAAAAATGAAGAGCAATATGGCTAAATACCCAAAAATCTTTGTTTTTTCAATACCAAACCGTTGAGGCAATGTTTGCATTTTCTTGTTATCAGAAGCACTATCTAAAATTTCGAAGGGTACTAATAAGGCAAACAGTATTAAAACACGTTGTATAAAAAGTAAAAAATCCAATCTATTGGCAATAAAAAAAGGTATCCCGAGTGTAACTAAACTAACTACAAAAGAAACAATAACTAATTTTAACCAGCCAATTTTTCTCAAATAAGGATAAGTCCCTACAAGTATGCCTCCCACAAACAATCCTTTCTGTTCAGCATAGGTTAATTTAATGTAAAACAGCAAACATAAAAGTAACGTCAAAAATGTTATCCATAGTAACAATTTATATTTTTTTGTTTTATTGAAAACTGTGTAATATTTCAAAAAATTATAGCTACAAATAGAACCGAAAAATACAACTAGGTAATAAAACGAAGAAATAGTAATTTGATAAGACAAACTGGTAATTTTTAACAAACAAAAAATAGCCACAGCAACATGAATAGAAGCGTTTATATAGAAATTGATTATTTTATTAAGTTTATTCATAGTACAAAAATATAGAATATGTTAATAACTACTTATTTTGGTTTATAAATTCTTAAAAAATTAGAGGTTTAATAGCTTTTGTTTAAGAGATTAATAAGTACATTTGTTACCCAATTAAACACTAAAAATCTTTCTG
>NZ_CALFIG010000109.1 GCF_937876455.1 uncultured Flavobacterium sp. | reverse complement strand
ATTATTAACTAAATACTCTCTTAGCAAAAGTCCAATTTAGTTTGAAGACGTACATGCTGGACATCATGCAGAGTATGATGAAAACATAGCTTCGTATGGATTAAGTATGAATTATAATGCGACCAATGGTATTGTTACAAAGAAACAAGAACATATTAAAAACAATGTACAAGTTGAAGATAATACCTATAAGCACCACTATGCTTATATAGAAGGTACACACAAAGTAGAAAAAATAGCAGGAGGCAACGTTACTGAATTTTTTAAATATGATGCAAACGGTAACATGGAACACCGCTCTACCTCTACAGGAGAAGAAAGACATATGTTATGGGATGAGAGTGATCGTTTACGTGTGTTACTAGACAATAATCAAATGCATCATTTTATTTATGATGCAGGTGGTAACCGCACCTTAAAAGCGAGCTCTCATTTTGAACAAGTTTTTGAGAACGGACAACTGGTAGAAAATCAAAATATAACATTAGAAAACTATACTACCTATGCGAGTGCTTACTTAGTAATAGACCCTAATAAACAATACAGCAAGCATTATTTTGTGGGTAGTGAGCGTATTGCTACTCAATTAGGAGACAAAGAATTGAGTATTTTTGAAGAAAGCACATACTTAAGAACTGAAGCTGCAAATAGCCCTTGTAACAAAGCTCAACAACAAGTAGTAGATTTGCAACTTCTTTTAAAAGCAAAAGGGATTAAAAAAATTAGTTTTGCACCTTATAAAAAAGCTAATGTAACAACAGAAACAGCTAAAAGTACGACGGCAGCCCCAAACCCAACAATAACGGCAGCAAGCATTACAAGAATTTACTTTTTCCATAACGACCATTTAGGGACAAGTACAATTTTAACAGACGGTAGTGGCAATCCTTATCAATTTTTCTTAAATTTGCCTTTTGGAGAGACTATGTTTGAGCAGCACAGCTATACAGAAGATTACAATAACCCGTATAAGTTTAACGGCAAAGAATTAGACGAGGAAACCGGTTTTTATTATTATGGAGCGAGGTATTATGACCCTAAAATTAGTTTATGGTTATCTGTTGACCCACTAGCGGAAGATTATCCTTCTATATCTCCATATTGTTATGTCGCTAATAATCCGATAAATGCAATTGATCCTGATGGGAGGAAAATTATATTCATTAACGGTAAGTTAGGAGGCGGTTCACCTTCAGGCGGTAAAGCCTATTGGAATAATAGTTTTATACAAGGAGCTAAAGATTATTTGAATGATAATAAAGCTTATTTTGTAAATACAGATTATAGCTATTTTTCCTCTGCAAGTGGCAGAATGGATCAAGGTTATGAATGGGCAAAAAATAATTATGAAACTTTAATTGAAGGTATGTCTAAAGATGAAGTTTTTAATATGGTATCACATAGTATGGGTGGGGCCTATTCAAAAGGAGTTGAAAAATATTTAGAAGAGAAAGGTTGGAAGGTTCAGACAAATGTAATGATTAATACCTTCCAAGTTGATGATATTGAAGTAGATAATAATGATGATACTAAAAATATCGATTATCAAAACACCGATGACCCTGTTTTATTTTGGTTTGATACAAATTTAGGTTATGGGAAATTAGAAAACGCAGACGCTACTATTAGAGAGGAATCAGGTGAAAAAACAACGTCTTTTAAACACAGAAGTCCTATAGATGGGGGAAGGAAGTTTTGGGATAATTTAGATAAGAAAATAATAAAATCAGAGAAAGCAAAAAAAGAATAGTAAAATGAAATTAATAGTCAAAATTTTAATAGGGTTAATCCTTCTTTATTCGGTTTTTTTTAAGTTGATTACAGGATTTTTTGATTTTCTAAATAAAAATAGAGATATGGGGTTTTGGACATCAATTTTTGAAAATGACTTACCTAATTTAGTAGGTATTTTTTCAATGATTTACTTATTATCGCTTTTAATAAAATCTAAAGAACAATCTAATTGACGACCAAAACACCCCCTCCTCCACGAAGTTTGTAACTTTGTAGGAGATAAATAAAAAGAAAACGCTAACAGTAAAAAGTTGGTAATGTTTCGGTAATGTAGGTAATGTAACAGATTTAGTGATGAACACTTTTAAGGTGTTTAATGAGTTGATAATCAATAAAAATTAAAAATAATTGTAAAAAAGATGAGCTATATAGTTCATCTTTTTTTATGTTTAAAGTGCTTAAATCAAAGAAAATGATAAAAAATGAACAGACGCTGTTTTTGAACACTCTGGCGTCAGATCAACTCCGCCTGAGAAGGGGATACCAGGGATATCAAACCATCATCTGGCTCCGTTGATTTTTACCCCCAATACGAGTACCAATAAGAGCATTATGAGAACAATAACACTTATTGTTTTTACATGTTTTTTCCACCAGAGGTAGGGTATTTTTATAGCGATGACCATAGCGACTAATCCTATTCCTGCTTGGAGTATATTTCTCAGGATAAAACGCCAGTTGTTGGGTTCTGCTATGCTTCCTGCTTCTACGAGTCTTTTTGTAATTCTGTATGAATCATACACGCTCACAGAACTGATAACCACGGAGCCGAATATGACCAATAATATAACGGAGAGGAATATAGGATAATCAATATCGCGTTTTTCTTTCATGGCAGTACTCTATTATTTTTTTGTGATAAAAAAATAATCATTCATTGCCCTCTGTCATAAAACAAGTCCTATAAATCTTTTTGAAGCATGAATCACTCCTGTTGATACAGGATTAAATTCGCTTCTGAGAGTCTAAAAGGTGACTTATTCCCTACATACCTTCATTTGATAGCTGACATGCATTTGACGATATTTTCATGCCAATTGGTCGGAGATGATG
>NZ_CALFIG010000108.1 GCF_937876455.1 uncultured Flavobacterium sp. | reverse complement strand
TCCTGGATTTGATTCATCATTTTTTAAACGATAATGAGTTACAATTGCACACTCTTTTGCAAAACCTTCTGCATTTTTCTCTTCTGCTTCAAACATACTCTTAGGAACAAAAAGAGGAAAATACGCGTTACTATGTCCTGTTTCTTTGAACATTTTATCTAATTGGGCTTGCATTTTTTCCCAAATTGCGTATCCGTAAGGCTTAATAACCATACACCCTCTTACTCCAGAATTTTCAGCTAAATCTGCTTTAACCACTAATTCGTTATACCATTTGGAATAATCTTCTGTTCTAGATGTTAATTTTTTACTCATTATTGTTAATTTGGCACAAAAATTGTTTAATTTGTATTAATTTAGTCCGACAAAACTAATTAATTTTGCAATGACCAACAATAAAAAATTGTATATATGATGACAAATTACCTTTCAATCCTAAAAACGAATAGATTTTTAATGCTATTTGTTGGTTCTATCGCACTGTATTCGTGTGGTTCATACCAAAACTCATCTTATTATGATAATGATGGCGTTTATGGCGCAGATACATCTAAAAAAGTAGTTTATCAAGAGCAAACGGCAAATACGAGTAAGTATGCTGCACAATTTCAATCAATGCGAGAAGAGTATGCTACGGATGAAACCTTTACTGATGTAAACAACTATTCTACTCCTATAGATACTGTAAAAACACAAACACAAAATTACGCAGGTTGGGGAAACAATCAAAGTAATGTGGTAGTTAACGTATATAATAACAATCCATATTGGGGTTGGGGCGGATACTACAATTCTTGGGGTTGGAACAATTGGTATGGTGGTTATTACCCTTACAACAACTGGGGTTGGGGATGGAACAACTGGTATGGTGGCTATTATGGCTACAACTGGGGCTGGGGATGGAACAATTGGTACGGTGGCTATTATGGATATTACAGCCCTTACAACAACTGGGGTTGGAATGGCTGGTATGGATATGGCGGAAACCACATTGCATACAACCACGGAAGAAGAGGAAGTGTTAGCGGCTTTGCAAACGGAGCCGATTATTCTTCTGGAAGATATTACAATGGAGGTGGAAGAAGAAGCGGAACAAGCGTTATGGAGCCACCAAGAAGAGACACCGGCACACCAAGACCTGTAACTATTGGACAACCTAGAAGCACAACAATTGGAGAACCTAGATCAACGCAACCAAGAACGTATTCTCATGACACAAATGGAACGGGAACACCTCGTTCAACTACGACACAACCGAGAACCGTTGAACCAAGAACAACAAATCAACCACGAACAATAGAACCACGAACAAATTCTTATCCTTCTACACCTAGAAATTCTGATTATGGAGGTGGCGGAAGATCTGGAGGTTTCGGCGGAGGTTTCGGCGGAGGCGGTAGATCTGGTGGCGGTGGCGGTGGCGGCCGTAGAGGTTAATTTTTTATACGCATGTTCAATTAATACTAAAAAAATGAAAAAAATACTATTATCATTCATCTTCGTTGGGTCATTAACAAGTTATGCACAAGAAACAACAATAGCGGATGCTTTACGTTATAGCGTAGAAAACTTAAACGGATCAGCCCGTTTTAGAGCAATGGGAGGTGCATTTGGCGCTGTGGGAGGTGATTTATCTGCCATCAATGTAAATCCGGCAGGTTCTTCTATATTTAATAACAACCAAGCTACCTTTTCATTAACAAGTTTTAACTCTGCTAATACTTCAACTTATTTTGGAAGAAGTGCAAAAGCGACTAATTCATTATTAGATATCAATCAAATAGGAGCTGTTTTCGTTTTTAATGATTATTCAAAAAAGCAAGGGTGGAATAAATTTACACTTGGATTAAACTACGAAAACACAAACAATTTGAACAACTACATTGTAAGTGAAGGTACTAATGCCACAAACTCAATGGGGGCTTATTTTTTAAATAAAGCACAAGGTGTAGATGTTAGTTATTTAGCCTTACAATCTGGTGAAACGATTAATGATTTATATTCATATTTAGGCGAAGAAGGCTTATTTAATGCGCAACAAGCTATGTTAGGATACCAAGCTTATATATTTGACGAAGACACCTCTACAAGTGCCACAAATGACTATTGGACTAACATCCCTACGGGAGGGAATTACTATCAACGAAATAGCATCTCATCAAAAGGTTATAATGGAAAATTTACTGCCAATTTTTCAGGAGCCTATGAAGATAAATTGTATTTAGGAATGAATTTGAATTTCATGTTTTCTGATTATACACGAAAATCTTCTTTATTTGAAAGCAATACAAACCCGGCATATACAACTGGTTCAACTGTAAGAGCTGCCAGATTTGACAATCAATTATACACTTATGGCTCAGGATTTTCTATTAATCTAGGTGCAATTTATAAAGTTCAAAAAAATGCTAGAATTGGATTATCTTATGAAAGTCCTACTTGGTATCGATTTACAGATGAATTAACACAACGTTTACAAACCGAAACTTCAAATAACAATGTTATTTACACAGACGATATCAACCCTAATGTTGTGAATATTTATCCGGCTTATAAAATACAATCGCCTAGTAAAGTAACAGGAAGTTTAGCTTACATATTTGGTAAATCTGGTTTGTTAAGCGTTGATTACACTTATAAAAATTATGAGAATACTAAATTTAAACCAAAAAACGATGAGTTATACAGCGCTTTAAACAACCAAATGCGCACTGTATTATCTAGTACTTATGAATTAAGAATTGGAGGAGAATATAAAATTAAACAATGGAGTTTACGAGGAGGTTATCGTTTTGAACAAAGTCCATTCAAAAACAAAACTACCATTGGTGATTTGACAAGTTATTCTGGTGGATTAGGTTATAATTTCGGAGATTCTAGATTAGATGTGTCTTACACTACAAGCAAAAGAAGTAGTACAGAAGCTCTTTTAACTTCTGGATTAAACGACAGAGCAGCAATTAACAGTTTGAATAATAATGTAACTTTAACCTATGTAATTAATTTTTAATTCATTTAATTAAAACATAGTACTAACGCTTACAATTTTTTTTGTAAGCGTTTTTCATTTTACCATTTATCATATAAAAACACAAAAGTCATAACTAGCCGCGGGAGTAGTGACATCAAAAAAGACATGTCAATGGTCTTTTTTATAGAGCGAATGACGTGACAGGAAGCCTGCAAATAAAAAAGTTTGTGCTACTAATCAAAAAGAAAATTGTAATTTTGCAGTCATTTTTAAGAAAAAAGTAAAACCATATGAGAACAAAATCTCTAAAAAGCAATAAAATAAATGTAATTACATTAGGTTGTTCCAAAAACGTGTATGATAGTGAAGTACTTATGGGACAATTGAAAGCAAATGGCAAAGAAGTGACTCACGAAGCTACAGAAAATGAAGGAAATATTATTGTGATTAATACGTGTGGTTTTATTGATAATGCAAAAGAAGAATCAGTAAATACCATACTGGAATATGCTGAAAAAAAAGAACAAGGTTTAGTAGACAAATTGTTTGTTACAGGTTGTTTATCTGAGCGTTAT
The DNA here is from genome assembly GCF_937876455.1 of uncultured Flavobacterium sp. GTDB lineage: Bacteria > Bacteroidota > Bacteroidia > Flavobacteriales > Flavobacteriaceae > Flavobacterium. The sequence continues at coordinate 3,613 of NZ_CALFIG010000108.1, read as the reverse complement.
CGCCCTGATTTAGAAAAAGAAATTCCGAATGTAGATCAATTTTTTGGAACAACAGAATTACCCTTATTATTAAAAGCATTAGGCGCAGATTATAAACATGAATTAATAGGCGAACGTTTAACAACAACTCCTAAAAATTATGCTTATTTAAAAATCGCAGAAGGTTGCGATCGTCCTTGTAGCTTTTGTGCCATACCTTTAATGCGAGGAAAACACAGCTCTACACCTATTGAAAAATTAGTAATTGAAGCGGAAAAACTAGCTAAAAATGGTGTGAAAGAATTAATTTTAATCGCGCAAGATTTAACCTATTACGGCTTAGATTTATACAAAAAAAGAAACTTATCCGAATTACTTGAAGCTTTAGTAAAAGTAGAAGGTATAGAATGGATACGCTTGCATTATGCCTTTCCTTCAGGCTTTCCAATGGATGTGCTAGAAGTAATGAAAAGAGAGCCTAAAATTTGCAACTATATTGATATTCCGCTTCAACATATTTCAGATGCAATTTTAAAATCGATGCGTCGTGGCACAACGTATGAAAAAACCACACAATTATTACACGATTTCAGAAAAGCAATACCTGAAATGGCAATTAGAACGACTTTAATTGTTGGATATCCAGGAGAAACAGAAGAAGATTTTGAATTGTTAAAAAATTGGGTAACCGAAATGCGTTTTGAACGATTGGGCTGTTTTACTTATTCACATGAAGAAAATACACATGCTTATCTTTTAGAAGATAATGTACCTGAAGAAGTGAAGCAAGCTCGTGCCAATGAAATTATGGAAATTCAGGCGCAAATTTCATGGGAGTTAAATCAAGAAAAAATTGGGCACTCTTTTAGATGTGTTATTGACAGAAAAGAAGGGCAATACTTCATAGGTAGAACAGAATTTGACAGTCCTGATGTGGATAATGAAGTATTAGTAGATGCATCAAAATATTATTTAAAAACAGGTGATTTTGTGCAATTAAAAATCACAGATGCTACAGAATTTGATTTGTATGCTGAACCCATTAACTAAACTATTGAATCCTCATAAAAACTAAAAAAGCTTCTTACTAAAGATTTTTTTTTAGTTAAGATGACATTTGTCATGTTGAATGTATTTTATTGAATGTAACTTTGACTATAGAAATTAAAATTCGAAACCAATGGTTACAAAGCACATCTTAACACAAGAATTTCCTGAATTTGAGGGAAAAATAAATACCTTAAAAACAGAAAACACACACTTTAAAAAATTATTTCATGATTTTGATGAATTAGAACATGAAATATTTAGAGTAGAAAGTGATTCTGAACCAGCTTCAGATGAAGCATTACATGAATTAAGAGTGAAACGCGTTCATTTAAAAGATGAAATATATCAGTTTTTACTTGCTCACTAGTAATAACATCATTTTAGTTTTAGTTAAAAACCTTTTACACTACTGTAAAAGGTTTTTTTTATATTTGATGATCCAAAACGTATTTATATAACATGAAGAACAGCCCATTCCATACCCTACTCCTTTTTCTGTTTTTTTACTCTGCTATTGCACAAAATAATTTAATAAAAATAGAAGGCTTTACACAAGGGACTACCTACCACATCAGTTATTATGATAAAAAAAATCGAAATTTTAAAGATGAAATTGAAAAAATACTATTAGATTTTGACTTTTCTGTTTCTACTTATAATCCAAACTCTATTATTTCAAAAATAAACACAAACCAAACAGTAGATGTAGATGACTATTTTATTACCTGTTTTAAAAAAGCCAAAAAAATTTGGAAACAAACAGAAGGTGCTTTTGACCCTACAGTTCAACCTCTTGTGAGTTATTGGGGATTTTGGAAGAATAAAAGAGAAAAAATAGATTCTAAAAAAATAGATTCCATTTTAAAATTTGTTGACTTTAAATTAATTGAGCTAAAAGGACATAAAATAATTAAAAAAGACCCTAGAGTTTCATTAGATTTTAATGCTTTTGCGCAAGGATATTCTGTAGATGTAATTTCAAATTTCTTAAAAAAGAAAAAATGCAAATCCTTTATTGTTGAAATTGGCGGTGAAGTGTATGCAAAAGGAAAAAAGGAAAATAGAGATTATTGGAAAATAGGAATTGAAGAACCTATTGACAATTCTACGAGTAACAATCCATTAAAAGCAATTATTAAATTAAAAAATATGGCTATTGCAACATCTGGAAATTATCGCAAATATTTTGAAGAAAACGGCATTAAATATGCACATCACATAGATCCAAAAACGGGATATCCAACTAAAAATAATTTATTAAGCGCTACAATACTCTCAAAAAAAGGCATTACCTCAGATGCTACCGCCACTGGAATATTAGTAATGGGATTAGAAAAAGCAAAATTATTTTTGGAAAAAAATAAAAAAATAAAAGCCTATCTCATTTATTCTGATGAAATAGGCAATTTTACTATTTATAAATCTTCTCAAATCAACAAATTGCTTGAATTTGAAAATTAATTATTTTACTTTTTTATTATTTCATAACTTGAAGTTCCTTTTGCATTAGAAACAGAAACAACATAATTTCCTGACTCTAAATTAGATAAATCAATTTGTTTTGTTTCATTTACTATTGCTTTAATTTCTTCAAAATAAACCAACTTACCAGACAAATCAAATATTTTAATGGTATCAATTTCATTTTTGATATCCATACTTAACAAACCAGTTGTTGGAACAGGGTAAAACACAGCGAAGGGCTGAGCGTCATTAAAGGTTTCTGCGGCCATTAAAGAGGGTATCCAGTCTAACACAACGTTAGTAATATAAGTATCACCAGTAGGCGTTAAATGTACAGCTGTTGGTCCTTTAGTAAAAGAAAAACTAATTAATTCATTATGATTATTGCTCCCAGAATCTACCCAAGAACTTTCAATCCAAATTTTATATATTCCATCTGCAACAGTAGTTCCATTTACGGTTCCAACTACATTTTTACCATCCCAAGTAATTGATCTTGCTCCAAATGCTGGTGGAGTAGATGAAGATGTTAATGTAGCACCTGAAGTAGCATCAGTAACATTACATGCTGCAGCTAGTGCATTTGACAATGTACCTCCCGACTTAACAGCCCATGTTGGCAAGTGGTCTTTTGTACTTGTACCAATATTTCTGCGTTTCGTTTTAACAAAATTACCTGCATTATCTTCAATCCATATTCCCAATACGCACTTTATTCCTGCATTTGGAGCAGGACTTGTAGGTTGAGGCTGGTTAAATGAAAAGGTTAAAGTACCATCTGTTTGTGCGTAGTTAACATTATGAATTAACAATAATGCTATTATTTTAAAAATTATATTTTTTTTCATCGTAAAATCTTATTTTGCTTGTAAATCAAAATCGAGTACAATCTTAATATTCTGTGCAATTTTATTTTTCACTAAACTAGGAATTTCAATACCATAATCTTGTGGTTTTACCGAAAACGAACAACTCATTTTTTTATTAACATTGGTAAAACTTACTTTAGATTTAATTTTCTTTGTTACTCCATGTATGGTTAAATCACCTTCTACATCATAGGTGCCAGAAGTTTTAGAAGCATCAAAATTCAACACTTTCCCTTTAAATGTTGCTTTTG
>NZ_CALFIG010000107.1 GCF_937876455.1 uncultured Flavobacterium sp. | reverse complement strand
ATCCTAATGGTGCTTATTTAAAAGATTTAAATAACGAATTAACGTTTTGGGAAGGTACTTGGGAAGCCACACTAAACAATAAAAAATACACATTTGTATTTGCTAAATTTGTTCAACATTTAACTAGTTATGGTAATCATTATTATTACCGTGATAATCTACGTGGTAAATACAAGGTGGTCGATTTGGCGACAAATCAAACATTATATAACAATTTATCAGCAACTAATTATGACGATTATTCAATACATGGATTAGCCCTAAGAAATGGTGATTTTTCTTTTTGGTTTCAAGATGATGCCAGTAAATGTTACAATTCAGTGCAGTTTAGTTTGCAAAAAATTAATGGCCAGTCTAATCAAATTAGATATTGCAATTTTAGACTTGATGAATACCATTATACTGATTGTCCAAACTATGCTGACCAGTTAAGTATTCCTATGTTTTTACCTCAAGAAAATGTAATTTTAATCAAACAATAAAAATCAACGGCTCGCAAGGGCCGTTATTTTCTGTGATGAAAAAAATACTAAAATTAGCGTTTTGTTTGTTGCTAGCACTCAATGCGTACAGTCAAATAACAACAATAGTACCACTATCTAGCTATGATTATCCTAATGGTGCTTATTTAAAAGATTTAAATAACGAATTAACGTTTTGGGAAGGCACTTGGGAAGCCACACTAAACAATAAAAAATACACATTTGTATTTACAAAATTTGTTCAACATTTATATAGTTATGCTAATGATTATTTTTACCGAGATGAACTGCTTGGCAAATACAAGGTGGTTGATTTAACAACCAATCAAGTATTGTACAGTAACATAACAGCAACTAACTATGACGATTATTCAATTCTTGGCTTAGCCCTAAGAAATGGTGACTTTTCTTTTTTGTTTCAAGATGATGCTAGTAAATGTTATAATTCTGTAAAGTTTAGTTTACAAAAAATTAATGGACAATCTAATCAAATTAGATATTGCAATTTTAGACTTGATGAATACCATTATTACGATTGTACAAACTACGCTGACCAGTTAAGTATTCCTATGTTTTTGCCTCAAGAAAATGTAATTTTAATCAAACAATAAAAACTTAACGGCTCGTAAAGAGCCGTTATTTTCTGTGATGAAAAAAATAAAATTTTATAATATCGTAATACGATAAGCAAAAATCCATTTTCTTTTTTCTTAATTTAGTATTACCACCTAATAATCACACTTCCCCAAGTAAAACCAGAACCAAACGCGGCTAAAACAACTAAATCGCCACTTTTTATTTTACCTTGTTCCCAAGCCTCCGTTAAAGCGATTGGAATAGAAGCTGCTGTTGTGTTTCCGTACTTTTGAATATTATTGAATACTTGGTCGTCATTTAATCGAAATTTCTGTTGAATGAATTGTGAAATTCTCAAATTCGCTTGATGTGGCACCAATAAAGAAATATCTGAAACTTGTAAATTATTAGCTTGTAAGCCTTCATTAATGACTTCGCTAAAACGAACTACTGCGTTTTTAAATACAAATTGTCCATTCATATAAGGAAAATAACTCTCATCATTTGGGTCATTGTCTTTAATGATATCGGTTACCCAACGTTTTCCCATTCCGGGTGCAATCAAGGCCAATTCTTCTGCATGTTGCCCCTCTGAATGCAAGTGCGTAGACAATATTCCTTTTGTAACATCTTCTTCTCTTGAAAGCACTGCTGCTCCTGCTCCATCACCAAAAATTACAGAAACACCTCTGCCGCGAGTCGTCATATCCAATCCTGTTGAATGTACTTCTGAACCAATAACTAAAATATTTTTATACATTCCTGTTTTAATATATTGGTCAGCAACAGAAATAGCATATACAAAACCTGAACATTGATTACGAACGTCTAATGCCCCAACAGTTCGTAATCCTAAATCGCGCTGTACTAAAACGCCAGGACCAGGAAAATAATAATCTGGACTTAAAGTTGCAAAAATGACAAAGTCAATATCCTCGTTAGCTACACCCGAACGTTCAATTGCAATTTTAGCTGCTTTTACTCCCATTGAAGTGGTGGTTTCTTCACCTCTTATTATATGACGACGTTGCTGAATACCTGTTCGTTCCTGAATCCATTCATCAGTAGTATCCATTATTTTGGATAAATCATCGTTAGTAACTATATTTTCTGGCACATAATAGCCCAATCCTGCTATTTTGGAATGATACATAATTCTATTTTTTAATTTCTAAATACACTTCACAACCTATTTTATATTCGTGTTCATCTTCAAAATAAAGTATTTCTTCTTGATACTTACATTCATATAAATAATGACTTCCTTTATAATAACTTGCTAAAACCTTGACTTTCAATGGTGCTAATGAAACCACTTTTAATTGATGCGGATACACTAAATAGTTTTTACCTTCAATATTGATTTCATTTATATCTCCGAAAAGAGAGGCAACGTACTTATTTGTTGGATTCGTAAATAAGGTTTTAGGGGTAGTTTTCTCAATAATTTTACCTTCTTTTAGCACTAAAACCTCATCAGAAAAAGACAATACATCATTACTATCGTGTGTGGCAATTAATGTGGTTATTTGTTTTTCTTTTAAATATTTGACTATTTTTCTTCGTAAGTCATTTTTCCTAAAGTTATCTATATGACTAAAAGGCTCATCTAATAGCAATACTTCTGGCTCTTGTGCCAATACTCGAGCTAATGCTACGCGTTGCATTTGACCTCCGCTCAAAAATTTTGCTTTAGTATCCTTATATTCAATCATATCAACCAATTCTAATAGTTCATGAATACGATTTTGTTTTTCCTGAGGAAAAAAATTAGACAAAAATTTGCCCACATTTTCACCGACAGTAATAAAAGGCATCAAATCAAAGTCCTGCGCCAAGTATTTCATATAAGGCATGCCGGGAATTAAGTGAAATTTTGGTCCTAAAATGGGTTTCGATTTCCAAGAAAGAACACCTTTATCACAATCATACAAGCCATAAATAAGTTTTAGCAAGGTACTTTTACCGCACCCGCTTTCTCCAATAATGGCTAACTGTTTACCTTCAGCAAGTTGAAATTCAACCGTTTCTAAAATGGATTTATCTAAATAAGCAAATTCTTCTATTTTGACTTGCAGCATTAATAAAAGTTGTATTACTTACAATTTTGATATTCTTTAGCTATAGTAATTAAATTTGATTCTATTTTTAAATCAAATTGATTAGCTCTAATATCAGACGCAACAGATTTACAAGTTTTTAAATAATCTGCTAAAACAGGATTTAATTCTTCTGTACTCCTTTTATCAATCATTTGCCCTTTATCTTCAGAAGGAATTTTAAACACATAACGTTCTGTTTCCACAGGATCTTGCAAAAGCATTATTTTGTTTTCCTTATGAATCAATTGATAAAAATAAGAATTATCAAAACTTAAATTTGTCATATTTTGTAGTTTCTTCATTGAATCCCCTTTTACAGGCATACCATAATAAAAAACAGGAGCTGCGCCATCCGTAATACAGAAATATACTTTCGAGTTGGCTTTGAAGGTTTTAGTACGTTCTTGTTTTTTTTCATTGAAATAAGTGATACTCACAGTTTTTCCAAATTTATCAGCTGTTTCCTCAGGTAATACCTGACCTGTTTCATTAATATCTAACATTTGAAAATTAATACTAATGATTCCATCTAATCGTTTACCATCTTCATCAACTAAATAGCCATTTCTTTTATAAATGTTTACACTTCTTTCTTTAGCTAAATTTACTTTTGCCTGATATAATTTATTTTTTTCATCTCTGACTTGGTGACCCAATGTGTAACCTCTTGCCACTAAATCACACAAAAATTCATATAAAAATGTTGAATTGGTATGACTGTACATGCTTTTAGTATAATATTCATAATTTTTTCCGTCAAATGCAGCAACCGCATAATTATCAAATGATTTTGTAGAAGCTAATGAAGCAACTTGATTTCCGTCTATATCGGTTACATACACATAGGTTGTAGGACCATTTCCTACTATATACGGATTTGCAGTCATTCGCCCTACAATGGTTAATTTTCCATTTATATAAAATGTAATCGATTTATCATTTTGAATTTGTGGGTTATACTGACTTTTAACCTGTTGAATTTTTCTTTTTTGTTCATCTGCTTCAAATTTTGATGCAGCAACAATTTTTCCATATTTATCGCTTAAACTTTCTCTGGATGTTTCAAAAAAAGATTGCAAAGCCTTATCATTAATCCCATTTGCATCAATTAAATTGTATTTAACAGATAAATTATGCGCAATAATTCTTTTTACATCAAAGGCCGTAATTAGTACATCATGTGGAATTTCAGTTTTTTGTTTTCCATCTGCAGAAGTTATTTCTAGCCATTGATAAAATTGAGAAGCATTTACATTTAATCCTTTAAAATCAACCGAAAACTTTTTCTCACCTGTCAATGTTGCAAAATCATAATGATCTCTGTAGGGTTCTGTAACCGTTGCAATTTCTGCTTTATCAAAAAGTATTTTATCTTTTTTGATTTGAATTTTTTGACCGAAAACAATTACTGAAAACAGTAAAGCCATTAATAAATGTCTCATTTTTTTAAAATTAATATTAGTTTGTAAATATATTAAATTTAAAATCAATTCAAAAATGTCAATTGATTTATACATTTTAAAAATGTCAATTTGTCAGCAAAAATGATATTGGTACTTTATTTGACTACTAACAATATGAATTATTAAAACTAA
>NZ_CALFIG010000106.1 GCF_937876455.1 uncultured Flavobacterium sp. | reverse complement strand
TTTTATATCACTATGCTTTTCAAGATAATTAATCAATTCCTCTTCTTTATTTGATAAAAATATTTCAAATTTATTAACAAAACCATTTTCTTTAATGTATTTATCTGTTAGATTTTCAATGAATAACTGTCTTTGTCTTTTTATTGAATTTAAACCAGTTCTGTTATTATTCTGACTCCTTCTCATCAAGATCATTTCATGCCTTAAATCATCAATTGCATTCAAAATATATTTTTCAGACGTAATTTCCTTTTCTGTCAAATGAGCTACTTTATATTCACCAAAGTGTTTTAAAAACGTAGTATAATTAGAGTCTTTTTGAGATTTTTCAAAAGTTGCCGAAAGTTTCTTTTTTAATGAATCTTTGAATGAATTTATTTTACTAAATCTTAAATCTCTTGGATATGATAAATGTTCAATTATTGAAGTATCAAAAGTATAATCAGTTTTGTCATCTTTAATAATAATAGTTGGTTTATCAAATGCGAGTCTCATACCAAGTTCAAACATTACGTTTGGGTTTTTTGCACTTACATCACAGACAACAAGCTCATTTGAATAAAGATTATGAATGATCCTTTTTTGAATTATTCCACTATCATCCGCATCACTTACTAAATTTGGTTCAAACCCCGTATTTTTTATTGCATCTTTTAGAATTGAGAGAACTTCTGCCCAATGTTCAGCGGTTAGGCCGTCAATTGGAGAAATTGGCATAACGATTCCGCATTTAGGTAATTCAATAGATTCTTTAATTTCTGGTTGTATGTTTTCAGTTTTTTCCAAACTTTCTTTTTGTTTATTCATGATATTTTTCAAATAATATTACACCTAACGGTTTGGGGTTTTGCGATGGTATTGAAATCGAAGCACAAATGTTCAGTTTAGTACAAATGTTTAATAGAATTCCAAATATTCAATTTAGCACTTCAGCCTACTATTGCAAAACCCTTGTTAGCTGTCGTTTTTATTTCCTTAAGTAAATTGTCATTAGTTTTATTTTATCTTTTCCAACTTCAAGTTCTTTCACTTCAATTTCGTATTCGTCCTTTTCTGTCATTTTATTTGGTAAAACAAACAGAATACCTTGCTTGATTTTTGTATGAATTAAATATGACAAAAGTTGGTCTTCAAAAACCTGTCTGTTCATCATAAAAGGTCTTTCTCTTCTTAAAATTTTTAGTTCAATTAGTACCTTCTCTTTCTTATCTTCAATTATCAAATCTGGTTGTAATCTTCTGTTCTCAACGCGAATTAATGGCTCTGCATCTATTTTCATTTGTTTGTCAATAGATTCAATATAAGCTGTTAAACTACCTAATATTTCAGTTTCAAACCTACTAACTCTTAATTCTTCATCGTTTTTAGAAATGTTCCTTTTAGCAAAAGCTAATAGTATCGTCTTTAACTTGTCGACTAATTCGAGTTTGTCATATCCTAATTCTATACCTTGTTTAATTTTTGAAAGTTCTTTTTTAATAGCTTCTTTTTCTTTGTCATAGTATATCTTTTCAATTATTTGGTTCATAAAAATATGAACAAAAGAAGAAATAGACATTATTGCTAAAAATGCTTCACCATAAGAAAAGAATAAATTATAGTCGTGAGTTGACGGATTTCTCCACTCTTGTCTATAGTTTTTTAAAAGTTCAATTACTCTTTCATTAAGAATATTGTTATTGAGAAAATAATTTTCTAAATCGTAAGGTGTTTTGTTACCTGCCTTTTGTTCGGTTAAAATTTCATAAGCTTCTTTCAGAATTCCTTCGTAGCTGTGATTAGTTCTGTAAATAACATCAGTATACAAATGTTCATCTTCAAGTTCAACTGCTTTATTAAGTAGAAATTCGGCTCTTTCAATGTGTGTCAAAACAGAATTTAGCCCAATAAGTTTAGGTTCGACACTTAATGCTTCGTCAACTTGATTTTTTATAAGTTTAAGTATGTCCATTTTCTTAGTGTCTGTTTTCTAAAACAACAGCTAACTTGTATATATGCTAAATTTTGAGACTAGTATTGTTCTATATTGGCTATATTTGCGTAAGCTTCATTTATTAATTTGTAAATTAAAAAAAATAAAACCGTATGATTTTACGGTTTTTGAGGTTATTTTTTACGGTATAGTTTGAATTAAAATGAGTTTTATTTCTGAGTTATATCATTAAATCAAACTTATTAATTTAATAATAGATTAAAACAGTACAAATTAAAAATCTGACTTTTATTATTAATATAAATTGGAAATTTATAATTCATTGCATTTATTGCACTGTAAACTCAATTTTACCTTCACTATTCCAACCTTCAATATTGGTGTCAAGTCTATATCTATTACATTGTGTTGAACCTTGAAAATGTATTGGGTCGTTAGTATACAAACTATAAGAACCAATTTTATTTAATTTAATATTAATTTCCAATTCATATACGCTTGTGCTTGCATTGTAAGTGACATTAAACCAATTAATTTCATTTCCTTGGCTCCCTTTGATGAATGTTAATTCATTACCTATAAAAAGATTACTATAAGAAGTTGATAAAGATGCTTCAAAATCATTTGTTTTTAGAAACAAATTTAATGGTTCTCCAAAATAATTGTTTTGAGCTGGAATTTAGATC
>NZ_CALFIG010000105.1 GCF_937876455.1 uncultured Flavobacterium sp. | reverse complement strand
AGTAATACAAGGGCATAGTTGTTTTTGTTCATCATAGTATGTTTAATAAGTACAAATATAAAAAAAACACCAGTGATTTACTGATGTTTTTTGATATTTAAAAAATACTTTCTATGAATTGAATAACTAGCTTGACAGTAAATTCAATAATTTTTACGATGAATTGTATCATGGTTATAGTATTTGAGGTAACTTATTTATACAATGTAAATGTACGATTTTTTTCTATTACATGTATTAATTACCATTAAATTTATGTTAAAATTAACGATGAGATTTTCTAACTTCGGTATTGATTATTTCTTTACCATTTACTTTTACGCTTACTTTTTCAATACTATCTTTAATAGTTGTTGTTTTTACTACGTTTTCATTACCTAAAACTTCTCCTGAAACGGTTTCTATTTCAATATCTTTGTTTTCATCTGATGGACAATTTAAACAATCTAATTCTCCATTATTTACTTTGTATAGGTAACCTTCAGGCCCATACAAATTGTCAAAATCTGAATTATGACCATTCAAATAATATTCTACATTTTTATTTGGAAAATAGACAATGCCTTCTGGTAAGTATAAGTAAATATGTACTTGTTGGTTTCTGAATTTGCTGCTAGCTGCAGTAATAAAATAATTGTCAAGTACTAATTCTTTGTTTTTAAAACTAAAATGATACTTAATTTTTTCTGCTCTGCTATTTGCTTCATTGAAATTTTTACCTTGAGCTGTTCGTTCTACAATAATAAATGGCTGTAATTTATCGGTCTTTTTTAAATGAATACTTACGTTGTTTGAATAAATAATTTCATTTTTTGAAGAATCTTGAGTTATCATCAAATCTGTTCTGTGCTCAATATTCTTTGAAAAGAAATCATTGTTTACAAATTTAATTGCCAATGTATCTTTTGCAGAAAGAGGTAAAAATTCTTTTTTAACCGCTTTTCCATCATGACTGAGTTCGGTAGCATATTTAATTCCTATTATTGTTAAGGCTACTAATGCAAAAATCCATAAGGCTAAAAGCGTATATTTTACATAGTTTCCAATAGATTTTGTATGAGGTATTAATAATTTAAGACCTAGCAATACAAAAAAGAATAAAGGTATACCAAAAGAAAGAAGTAATAATAAACCTTGTGCCCATAGTGGTACATCAAAATTAAATGGGGTATGAATGTTTTCTTGTAACATTACTTCAGGTAAAGAAGAAGAAAATATTAATACTACAGAGGCTATAATAATTGCGATAAAAGTAAGTGTTGAAATTAATACAATGAAAAACCCAATAGCTTTACCAATTCCTTTAAAAATCTCAGTAATTACTTCACCTGCAGTTGAACTTATTTTTTTGTGGTCTAACGTGTTTATTTTATCTGTAAATTCATTAAACCCTTCTTTGACTTTTTTCTCAATATTTGAAATGTTGATAGGTTGTCCTTTCATTTCTAGTTTTTGAGTAGTTGTAATGGCCTCTGGAATTAATATCCATAGAATGATGTATACAAAAAATCCTGTTCCGAAACCAAACAATAAAATTACCATAATAATTCTAAGCCAAAGTGGATCTACACCTAAATAATGACCCAATCCAGAAAGTACTCCTCCTACTAATGCATTGTCTTTATCGCGGTATAATTTTTTAGAGTTATAGGGGTATTCAAATGGATTATCTGTTGAAGAAGTGGCTTGTTCGTCTTCAATTTTATAATCTTCAGGTTGTCCCATAATAGCAATAATTGCTTCTACTTCTAACAATCCAATAACTTGTTTGTTTGTTCCCAATTTTTCTTGAAACAATTCCGCAATTCTATTTTCAATGTCTTTGATAATTTCTTCTCTTCCTACAGGAGATAAAGAACGTTTAACCGCTTGTAAATAGTTGTTTAATCTGTTATATGCATCTTCGTCAATATGAAAGAAGAAACCGCCTAAATTTATACTAGTTGTCTTATTCATGAGTGTTTAGTTTTTAGTTGTGATTATGTTTACGGCATCAGATAATTCTTTCCAAGTGCCATTTAGTTCATTTAAAAATTCTTTACCTTCATCGGTTAGGCCATAATATTTTCTTGGTGGACCAGAGGTAGATTCTTCCCATCTATAGATAAGAAGCCCGTCATTTTTTAATCGAGTAAGTAGGGGATAAATCGTACCCT
>NZ_CALFIG010000104.1 GCF_937876455.1 uncultured Flavobacterium sp. | reverse complement strand
TTCTTTGTAATTCCAACTAGGAATATAGAACTAGTAACTAGAATTGAGAGATGTAGTGTTAAAACAATTAAAAATAAAGAAGGAGATTCTCAATATGATCTGACTACTGTAGCAACTTCATTTGGCACAAAAAAAGCCCTCTTATTAGTGTCTTCACTCATTTTAATATTGCTTACTTTTATTGTATATTATTTGATAACTAATTTAGTATATATGCCTTATGTTATTGGGTACTTTATTTTAGTAATGATTGCTCCATTACTGTTTTTTATACTAAGATCTTTTCAAGCAAACACACAGCGCGATTTTATTTTATTGGAAAAAATTTTAAAGGTTGTTAGTGTTACTACGATGCTATCTTTAAGTGTAATAGTATTAGTGGGTTATCGTCATTAAAGAGAATTAAAAATGCTGAAGGAAAATCTGAAAAAATACAATGTTATATTAGCTTCTGGTTCACCAAGAAGGCAACTTTTTTTTAAAGAAATGGATATTGACTTTAGTATTCAATTGAAAGAGGTAGAAGAAGTGTATCCACCTCATTTACAAGCTGCAGAAATTACCGATTATTTGGCGGAATTAAAAGCAAATGCATTCAAAACATGTTTAGATTCAAACGATTTATTGGTTACTAGCGATACGCTTGTGTGGTTAGAAGGAACAGCTTTAGGTAAACCAAAAGACAGAAAAGATGCTTTTGAAATGTTGACTTGTATGGCAGGAAAAACCCATCAAGTAATTACATCTGTTTGTTTGATGAACTTGTCTTTTACTAACGTGTTTCATGAAATTACTAATGTAACATTTAAGGCCTTAACATCGGATGAAATTGAGTATTATTTAGATACCTATCAACCCTATGATAAAGCAGGTTCGTATGGTATACAAGAATGGATTGGTTTAATTGCAATTGAAAAAATTGAAGGATCTTATGCTAATGTAGTTGGATTACCCACGCATAGACTATACAAAGAGTTAATGCAATTGTAATACATTTGAAAAAAAATACGTACTTTTACACACCCAACAACACGAACTATGAGTCAAAAAATATTGCTTACATCAAAAGAAGTCAATATCATTCTGCATCGATTAGCTTGTCAGTTAATTGAAAACCACTTAGATTTTTCAAATACCATATTAATAGGCATACAACCCAGAGGGTCTTTTTTAGCTGAGCGAATAGCCAAAATATTACGTGAAGACTATGCTGTTTTTGATGTTAAATTAGGGCTATTGGATATTACTTTTTTTAGAGATGATTTTAGACGAACAGAAAAAGTATTAGAAGCTAATCGCACACAAATTGATTTTTTAGTTGAAGATAAAAAAGTAGTATTTATAGACGATGTGCTTTATACAGGAAGAAGTATTCGTGCTGCTTTAACAGCTATACAATCCTTTGGTAGACCAAAATCTATTGAATTATTAACGTTAATAGACAGAAGATTTAGTAGAGATTTACCTATTCAGCCTGATTATAGAGGTCGACAAGTAGATGCTATTAATGATGAAAAAGTAAAGGTAAAATGGTTTGAAAAAGACGGAGAAGATGCTGTCTATATTGAATAAAAAGTAGAATTGACAACTAAACAATACAACAATACTAATGAAAGAATTAAGCGTCAATCATTTATTAGGAATAAAATATTTACAAGAAAGCGATATTCAATTAATTTTTGAAACCGCAGACCATTTTAAAGAAGTCATCAATAGACCTATTAAAAAAGTTCCTTCTTTAAGAGATATTACAATTGCTAATATTTTTTTTGAAAACAGTACAAGAACAAAATTATCTTTTGAATTAGCTCAAAAACGTTTGTCTGCAGACGTGATAAGTTTTTCATCGGCACAATCATCTGTTAAAAAAGGCGAAACATTAATTGACACTGTAAACAATATTTTAGCAATGAAAGTGGATATGGTAGTTATGCGTCATAGTTCGCCTGGAGCTGCTCATTTTTTAGCTAAACATGTGAACGCAAGTATTGTCAATGCCGGCGATGGCGCACATGAACATCCTACACAAGCCTTATTAGATAGTTATACAATTAGAGAACAATTAGGTGATGTAGCAGGTAAAAAAGTACTAATAGTGGGTGATATTTTACACTCAAGAGTAGCGCTATCAAATATTTTTGCACTACAAATGCAAGGCGCAGAAGTACGCGTTTGCGGGCCAAAAACATTAATTCCTAAATATATAGATTCACTGAATGTTAAAGTAGAGTCTAATTTAAAAAAGGCATTGGAATGGTGTGATGTAGCAAATATGTTGCGTATTCAAAATGAACGTTTAGATGTGAGTTATTTTCCATCAACAAGAGAATATACACAACAATTTGGTTTAACAAATGAATTGTTAAACGAGTTGAATAAAGATATTGTTATCATGCATCCGGGGCCTATTAATAGAGGGGTAGAAATTACAACTGACGTAGCGGATGGTAAACATTCTGTAATTTTGAACCAAGTGGAAAATGGTGTAGCTATCAGAATGGCAGTGATTTATTTGTTAGCAAGTAAAATAAAAAATTAGACCTAAAAAAGGTAATTATGAAAGTTGAACAAAAAGGTAATACAACAATAGTAAAAGATACTGAGAGCAGTATAAGTCAGTTTATTGAAAAATTAATTTCTCAATATTCAACGTTCAAAAAGTATAATTTAATACTTGATGTAACGCATGATAAAAACATGTCAATCAATGCGTTAAAAGAATTTACAGAATTAACAAAATTACACAAAGAAAATAGTAAATCATTGATTATTGTGGCTTCAGAAATTGATTTTAATAAAGTGTCTGCTGCTTTACAAGTAGTACCTTCTGTTTTAGAAGCGCATGATATTATTGAAATGGAAGAAATTG
>NZ_CALFIG010000103.1 GCF_937876455.1 uncultured Flavobacterium sp. | reverse complement strand
CTGCATACAAAATAGTAGCTTGAGAAAATTCAAATGCTTCACATAATCCTGGTAAAACTGCACCAGTAGCGCCATTACCGCAATCAAAAACAATCGGTAATGAACATCCAACAAGATGCGGAAATAATTTTTTTAAAAACAATATATGACCGAATGGATTTCTTTTAAATAATCCCATTTTTTATAGTTGTAAGGGGCCAAATATACTAAAAATATTAAGAGTTAATGCTGTTTTTAAGCAACTCTTTCAATTCACTTAGCATCATAGCTGTTGCGCCCCATACTATATGCTCTTCAATTTTAAAAGCAGGAACAAGCATTTCATTTGCATACGAAGTTTTCATTTTTACTTCCGTAAGAATTTCATCATCTAACAGTGTACGTAGTGGAAATTCAACAATAGCTTTAACTTCATGAGGATCTAAACGAAATTGCAATTCATTTGTGGTTATACCAAGAAATGGAGCCACTAAAAAATTGCTTGGTGGAATATACACTTGGGAAAAAGGTCTTACTATTTTAATTTGTTCCATCGGTACACCTACCTCTTCTTCTGTCTCGCGCAAAGCGGTAAAACTTAAATCTGAGTCTGAAATTTCTTCTTTACCGCCAGGAAAAGCAATTTGAGAGGCATGTACGCCCTCATAAGCATTACGCACAATTAAGACTAAATGTGCTTCACGATTTTTAGGATAAACCAATAACAAAACAGCTGCTTTTCTAGGATTTTTATAAGCATAATAAGCAGGATGTAAAGATGAAAATCGTTCTAATGGAGCCATTTTTTGATGTGCAGTGATGGCTAACAACTTTTCTTTTTCTATTTTTGGTAAAAATTTTACAAATGTCTCAAAATCCATAACACAGAGTATGGCATAAAGTTAATAAAAAAGACCACATGTTTAGTAAAGAAGAAGCATTACAATTAAAAAAAGATTTTTGGGCCACATTTGGAAATGAGTATCCTAGAAAATGGTTGTTATATAATACTAAAATTAAGGATGTAAGTTTTAAATTTCATGTAGATAATAAAAAAGCCCAAGTACTATTAGATATTGAACCAAAAGATGAAGAAAAACGTAAAATCTATTTTGAAAAAGTTGTTTCATTAAAAGATTTATTACTTGAAGATTTTTTACCAGACGCCCTATTTGAACGCAACTATTATCTTGACAATGGAAAGATTGTAAGTAGGATTTGGGTAGAATTAAATGGTATCAGTATGAATAGAAAAAGTGATTGGGAAACTATATTTGAATTTTTTAGTGATAAAATGGATGCTTTCGAACGCTTCTTTTATGAACACGAAGAATACATTAAAAATCTTGAAATTAATTTATAAAAAAAAGCTCCGAAAAATTCGGAGCTTTTTTTATATCATCTAACTAAAAATTAAGCGTTGTGCTCATCTTCAATTACTTTTTTATCATCTTTTGAAATCGTATCTACTAATACTGGTGTTGCAATAAATAAAGACGAATATGTTCCTACAATAATACCTACTAACATAGCAAAGATAAATCCTCTGATAGAATCACCTCCAAATACAAACATAATAGCCAATACCATAATCATAGTTAAAGACGTATTTAATGTACGTGACAAGGTTGTGTTAATAGAATCATTTACAATTTTATTGAAACTACCATGATGCGATTTACCACCTAAGAATTCACGAACTCTATCATATACAATTACGGTGTCATTCATAGAATATCCAATAACCGTTAAGATTGCTGCAATAAAGTGTTGGTCAATTTCCATATGGAAAGGCATATATTTATATAATAACGAATAAATTCCTAATACAAATATAACATCATGTGCCACAGCTGCAATGGCTCCTAAAGAGTACTGATATCTACGGAATGATACTACTAAGTATAAACAAACTACTAACATAGCGCCAATAACAGCCCAATATGCATTTGTTTTAATATCTTCTGCTACTGCAGGTCCAACTTTAACCGCTTGAACAACTCCAATACTTTTTCCTTCATTTGTATTGATAAATTCGTCATAAGAAATTTCTTTTGCATAGAATTTTTTCACTGCATTGTATAATTTCTCATTTACTTCTTTATCTACAGCTGCATTCTCTTCCTTAATTTTATATTTTGTAGTAATTTTTAATTGAGATGAATTTCCAAAAGTTTTTGCTTCCGCACTTCCAAAAACAGCTTCAGAAGCAAGTGCATTTTTAACTTCTTCAGCATTTACTGATTGGTCAAATTTAACTTGGAATGTTCTTCCTCCTACAAAATCAATACCTTGATCAAATCCGTTTGTGAAGAATGACCAACAGCTAATAGCTACAACAGTTAAAGAAAATAGATACGTGAATTTTTTAATTTTTAAGAAATCGAAATTAAATCCAGTAAACCAATTTTTTGTCATGTTTGTAGCAAACATTAATGATCTGCCTTTAACAATATCTTTATCAATAAAGAATCTTGCAATAAAAATTGAAGTAAATAAAGAGGTGAAAATACCAATTAATAATGTCGTTGCGAAACCTTTGATTGGTCCGTTACCAAAAATAAATAATATTAAACCTGTTAATACGTGTGTAACGTTAGCATCAATAATAGAACGCATAGCTCCTTTCCATCCGAAAGCAGCAACAACGGCATTCTCTAAACTTTTCCCTTCACGCAATTCTTCTTTTGCACGCTCATAGATAATAATGTTAGCATCTACTGCCGTACCCATTGTTAATACAATACCTGCAATACCTGGTAAAGTTAACACGAATCCACCAGGGAAACTTGCCATAGCACCAAATATTAAAATTAAGTTTACAATCAATGCAATGTTTGCATACCAACCTGCTCTACCATAGTAAATTACCATCCAAAGTGATACTAATAGTAAACCAATTAATGAAGATGTAATACCATTATCAATAGCTTCTTGACCTAAAGATGGTCCTACAACTTCAGATTGAACAATTTCTGCAGCGGCTGGTAACTTACCTGCACGTAATACATTTTCTAAATCCGAAGTTTCTTCAATAGTAAAATTACCTGAGATTTGAGTTTGACCTCCAGGTATAGCTTTATCAGCATTAGCAGCTGAATATACTATGTTATCTAGTACAATTGCAACTTTATTCTTTTGTTTTGCAATATTTCCTGTTAATTCTTCCCATTTTCTAGCACCAGTAGGATTCATTTGCATACTAACTGCTGGTTTACCTAAGCGATCAAAATCTTTGCCTGCATTAGTTATAACAGAACCTGTTAATGGAGGAACCCCATCTGATGTTCCTTTTAGTACATATAATTCTGTAATATCAGGATTTTTCTTATCAACTTTACCCCATGAAAATTTCGCATTAACTGCTGTAGAGGGAAGTAAAGCTCTAATATCTGGTCTGTTTAAACATGCATTAATAAAAGCAGTATCTTTTACATAAAAAGAGGGATTGTAAGTCGGAACTTCTCTTTGCATTTTACTAAATAAAGGACCTAAATCTTGCGCCCCTTTAAGTGCTTTTTTAGTATCTTTTAATAACGACTCTACTTTAGATTTTTCATCTTTTACCGCAGTAGAATCTTCCACTTTAGCAGTAGTAGCTGTTTTAGCTTTCGTTTCTGTCTTTTTTAATGCTTCATTAGCTGCTTCAAAAAAGTTTCCTAACTCTTCAGGTTTATATGTTTCCCAAAACTCTAATTGTGCTGTAGATTGTAATAAATTTTTAATACGGTCAATATCTTTAGCTCCCGGTAATTCAACCAAGATTCGTCCAGACTCTCCTAATTTTTGAATATTAGGTTGTACTACACCAAATTTATCGATACGCTCTCTTAAAACACCATACGCACTTTCTACAGATTCAGCTACTTTTTTTCTTAAAACAACTTTAACTTGATCGTCAGTCATTCCTAAGTTAATTTCACCTTCTAAACCTCTATTGTAAAATACTTCGTTTGAAGCTAATTTTAAACTACCATTTGATTCTTGTTCAAATGCATCAAAAAATGCATCTAAATAATCTTGATTTCCTTTTTTCTCTTTAACAGCTCTATCTAAAGCTCTGTTGAAAGTAGGATTTTTAGAATTATTGGCTAATCCTTTTAAAATATCTTTTACAGATACTTGTAAGATTACGTTAATTCCTCCTTCAAGGTCAAGACCTTTGTTAATTTGTTTTTCTCTTACTTCATTGTAGGTAAATTTGGTGAACCCTAAGTTCATTACATCTAATTTACCAATTGAATCTAAATACTTTAATTCTTTTTTGGTATCACCTTTTGCATATGCTTTTGCATCTTCTGAAATTCCGTTTGCTACAAACGTAAATGAAAGCTGGTAAATACTTACAATCGTAAAAACAATTGCGAAGAATTTGATTAGTCCTTTGTTCT
>NZ_CALFIG010000102.1 GCF_937876455.1 uncultured Flavobacterium sp. | reverse complement strand
AATTTTAAAAAATATACGCCTCGATATTGAAGATAAGATGTTTAATGATAGTATCGCTAAGGATTATTATGAAAACGAATACAAACAAAGACTAATTAAAAAATATGGTGTTGTAAAAAGTACAAGAGGGGAAGATATATATATTCCTGATTATGTTATGAATGATAGTACAACGGCAGGTATAAGTATAAATAATGAATATTATGGTGATATTAGTGATGAAATTATAATTGCTAAAAATTCTCAACACGCATTATCTATAATAGACAAGTTTCAAGATGATGCATATTCAATAACTTCTCAAGGAGTGCCATCATATTTAACTACTGTATGGACTAATAAGTTTTACGAAGTTGTAACTCGTAAAACTATATTTGAAGAAATTTCACATTCTTTTCAACAAGGAATGCTTGGAATTACAAACATTAAAATCCCTACTATTAGTTATGCATCAAATTATTCATTGTATAGTGATCTAGGTGCACAAGGTGATACCTCGATCAATTTAAATTGGGTAGATAGACAAGTTGTATATTTTGAACGTCTTCTTGTGTATGGTGATATGTCAGTTGCTCAAATGTCTCTAGGAAAAATAGATTACATTGGGGAATTAAGAGCAGGTGTAATGAGACAAATTAAATTACATCAAGATGCAATCGGATTTTTTGGATATAGTGCTAATATGAATATATATGGTTTATTAAATGACCCTTCATTATATCCTACTATTACCGCGGGTCAAAAATCTGCTGGAGGTGGTTCTACATTATGGCAATATGGAACATTTTTTGAAAATATAGCTGATGTAATTTCTTTAAGACAAGCAATTACTTCAAGGGCTGGTGGCAATGATGATGATGATGTCGTTATGCATCTTTTAGTAGCTACTTCGGCATGGCAATATTTGATGATTACCTCACCATTAGGCAACATAACCGTAAAAGATTGGATACAAGCACAATATCCTAAAATGAAAATTCATAAGGCACCTTTATTACAGGGTACTGGTAATCCTATAGGATCGGCAACTCCTAATTTATTAGTATTAGTATATGAAAAATTAGCGGGGCAAGAATGCTTATTAAATTCTTTTGTTACCCTTTATAATTCACATGGAGTTCATAGACAAATCTCTTCATTTCAAGAGAAAATAAGTTATGGTCTTGGAGGGGCTATTACGGTAAATGCTATAGGTATTCAAATAATGAGGGGTATATAAAATGATGAATAGCCCTATACTTCAACCTGCTTATACTGATTTTGTTAATACTATTCAGTATAAACCATATAGTGCAAATGGTGGATTATTTTTTATGTATCCTCAGGTTTCATATAATGGTGTTATATATCAATATGTAGGGTTAGGAACTCCTGTAACTCCAGCAACAAACCCTATAACTTATTTAACACCAGATTTAGATAGCAGTGCTGTTGCATTATATGCAATTAATTATTCAATTTTAAATAAAACTTATGCATTTATTACATTAGATATTCCTACTTCAATCTTAGCAACTGGAAATCTTCCATTAACTGGAATAAATATAGAAAGTAATAATATTACATTAGATACTACTAATAATTTGTTTGTATTACCTGCAAAAAAATTAATAACAGCAATTGCATATTTAAGAGTGACTACAGGGTCGGCTGCTGGTGTAAATTTCACATTTTCCACTACTGGTACAGTAATAAATAATTTATCATCAACAATTAATGTTCCATTAAGTTCTAATAATGTAAACGTAACGGTATCATCTACTATTATAACTGCTAGTAATACTGCGAATTTATCATTATCTCTTTCATCTAGTAATGGTTCATTAGCTGTTTTACCAGGTTCAGTAATTCAAATTACAGGAATATAATTTTTAAAAGGAGCTGTTTATGTTTGTTGTTAGTTTGTGTGAAAATAGTCAAAGTTTTCCATTGCATAAAAAAAATGGTAATAAATTTGAACAATACATTTTTAATAAAGATGGTAGAGGAGAGATAACTAGCTGTTTTCCTTCTCCCCCTTTACAAAATATTATCATATATGGTTATCATTCCAATAAGAATGTAACTTCTGATAATGTTTATTATGATGATTATTTTGCCATTACTGAAATTGAAGATGGTTTATATGAGCATTTAATGGCTGAATGGGGAAAAGCAGATTCATTATTGTCAAATGGTCTAATATTTGGTTGTATTAATAGAAGTGAAGCTGTATTAAATGCTAAAGCTAAAATTAATGGTGACCCTAAATCTATAAACACTGGAACACGCCCATTATCTATTAATAGTTCATTTGATAATTTACCAAAAGTTGCTAGAGTATCTTCACGAATTATGTAGGATAATTATGCTACCATTTAATGCTTCTGTGTATAAAAATCAGTATCCCAACCTAGTTATAAATTATACTGATGAACAATTGAATAATATTTGGTATTCAGAGGCATTAATTTTAGGAACTAAGGTATTATCTTTATTTAATGATAATACTCCTACCGATATGTGGAATGCTAATACAAACATTCCCCCATTAAATAATGCTACTGGTCAAGCTGGAAAATCATATTTATGTAATGTAGGGGGAACCGTTGATTTTGGGGCAGGAAATATATTATTCAAGATTTATGATATTGTGAGTTTTAATTCTGCCCTATATCAATGGCTTAATATTGGACAACCTTATAATTATTATTGGGCTGGAGTAGTAATGGCTCATATATTATCTTTATATAATAAACCTATAGTGGGTAGATTAAATAAAGCAACTGAAGGTGATGTAGAAGGAGAATTTACATATGAAGATACACTTAATTCTTCTTGGTGGAATCAAACTACTTATGGGGCTAGATGTTATAAATTAATGAAACAAAGAGGGGGATTTACTTTTTTTGGCAATAACCCATATCAAGGGTTCTATTGGCAAGGGAATAATAATATTTATGGCTAAAATAACTATTTCTTTAAAAAATATTAAAAAAAAAATAAAAAGTTTATCTAATAAAAATATTATTGTTAAAGCTTTAGGCTGTGTGTTGATTGGTACACTAGGTTGGTATCCATCTAATTCTTTATTTGCTCAAAGAAATATGAATGATAACCATCCTGTCAAAATAGGCTTTACAGATAAATCAGCTGATATAATTTTAAATAAAGTTTTGCTTGGCATTACCTGCTTTGTTGCATTCTGCTTCACTTCTTTAGTGTTCGGATTATTTATATCCTCGAC
>NZ_CALFIG010000101.1 GCF_937876455.1 uncultured Flavobacterium sp. | reverse complement strand
ATACATTTTTTTGCATTAATAATGATGCGTTTTTATAAGGTAAATTTACATCTTCGTCTTCAGACATAGGTAAATCATGAATTCGTCTTAGCAAAACGCTTACGTTTGCTTCTTTAAGTAAATCGGCTACTTTGTATGCATAGTATCCACCAACAAGTACAACTTTTTGTATATTATTCTTCTTTTTAAATAGTAAAATATCTTGTATTTCTTTTTCGCCATTTGCAGTAACAAACAATGTTTTTGTTCCGTCTTGTAAACCGTTCATGGCTTCATAAGGAATATCTTTTACCTCTTTGTTTGATTGTAAATAGGCATATGCATTATCAAAAAAGTCTTGTATTTCTTTTACTTGTTCTGCATATTTTTTATTTGGCTCAATACCACCTGGCTCAGCCCACCAGCCTAAACGAGCATAACTATTTGGCCATCTCATATGAATGCCGTCATTTTCTTTTATAACAGCATCTTCCCAATTCCAAGCGTCTAACTGAACGATAGAGGACGTACCCGCAATTCTTCCTCCTCTTGGGGTGATTTGTGCCAATAAAACGCCATTAGGTCTTGCCGTTTCGGTTACTTTAGATTCTGTATTGTAAGCAATAATACTTCGTATATGTGGATTAAAACTTCCGACTTCGCTTTCATCATCGGAAGCTCTCACGGCATCAATTTCTACAAGTCCTAGGGTTGAATTGGGAGCAATGAAGCCCGGATATATATGTTTACCATTTGCTTCAATAACTAAATCGTGTTTAGCAGGTTTCGCTAATGTTCCATCTGCCACATACATGATTTTTCCATTTTGAATAGAAATTAAGGCATTTTCTTGAATTTTTCCATTGCCTAAATGGGCTGTGCCGCCCATTATTAAGATGCTTTTTGTTTGCTTAGGTGCTGGGGTTTGCTGAGCAAATCCTAGTGCAGTAAGTATATTTAGAAAGAAAATTATTTTTTTCATATGTGGATAATTATTAGTTTTTTATTGGTCATATGGTATCGCTTATCTTCATAGGTGTTTACTTGCGCAAACTTTTTGTTAATGGCGATTTCATAGCTGTATTTTAATATTAATTGTATTTGTAATGCGTTTCTTTACATCTGTCGCCTAAGGTATCACAATGGTAATGCCCTGTTGATTTTTTCTTAGGTTCTTGTGTTTTTAATCCTTTGTTTTTTGCGTCAAGCATTAAATTAATTAATTCATTTCTTTCTTTTTGAACGGCTTCATTTTTACTTTCTTCTTGTTCAATGTCATAAAATACAATCCCTTCTATAACTGTTTTTTCAGCTTTTGCATAAATAGATAAAGGATTAGTTGACCAAAGTACCACATCAGCATCTTTACCCACTTTAATACTACCTACACGGTTATCTACTTGTAATAATTTTGCAGGATTTAAGGTTACAAAATTCCAAGCCGTTTCTTCAGAAATGTTTCCGTATTTTAAGGTTTTAGCAGCTTCTTGGTTTAATCGGCGAGACATTTCTGCATCATCTGAATTAATAGAAACCGTTACACCTTCTTTATTCATTAAAGCGGCATTATAAGGTATGGCATCATTTACTTCAAATTTGTAAGCCCACCAGTCGGCAAATGTAGAACCACCCACACCATGTGCAGCCATTTTATCAGCTAATTTATATCCTTCTAAAATATGTGTAAAAGTTTTGATTTGAAAGCCGTATTTATTTGCTACTTTCATTAACATATTGATTTCAGATTGCACATAGGAATGGCAAGTGATGAACCGTTTTTTATTTAGAATTTGTGCCAATACTTCAAGCTCAATGTCAAATCTTGGAATCGTTTTTGTTTTTTTAGCTTTATAATCAGCCCATTCTTTTTGATAAGCTATAGCTCTTGAAAAATAATCTTCATAGACTTGTTCAACTCCCATTCTTGATTGTGGAAAACGTAAACGTGCATAGTCGCCCCAATTGGATTGTTTTACATTTTCACCTAATGCAAATTTGATGTATTTAGGTGCGTCTTTAACCAGCATTTCTTCAGGTGCATAACCCCATTTTAGTTTAATAAATGCGGCACGACCACCAATTGGGTTTGCTGAGCCGTGTAATAAATTAGCCGACGTAACGCCTCCAGCTAGATTTCTATATATATTGCTGTCTTCAGAATTTATAACGTCTTCAATAGTTACTTCAGCAGAAGAATTTTGCCCACCTTCATTCACCCCGTTAGAAATAGCAATATGCGAATGCTCGTCTATAATTCCTGCGGTTAAATGTTTGCCTGTAGCATCAATGATTCGTGCATTGGTCACTAGGTTTTTACCAATTTTGGTAATCTTTCCATTTTCAATAAGAACATCTGTTTCTTGTAGTATTCCTTCTTTTTCGCCTGTCCAAACGGTAGCGTTTTTAAATAAAAGTGTTTCTTGTTTTGGTTTTTGAACATTTCCAAAAGCAATGTTTGGATAGGTTAATTCGAAAAACTTAGTTGTTAATTGATTGGTGTCTTTTTTGGCTTCTTCTTTTTTGGCTTCTTCTTTTTTGTTTTCAACTTTTTTAGGTGTTGCTTCCCAAATTCCTTCTAAACCATTATCTAAAATAGCTTTTCCAGATAAGCCTATTTCGTTTTTGATTCCAGTTAGTCTTATGAATTTATTATTTATTGTGTCTTTTGATTTAATAACTAGCGTTACCCAAGGTTCGGTGTATGAAATTTTGGAACCATACACTAAACTACCTTGTGAAATTTTAGCATCTGGTTTATTTGTATCGCCTTCAATTGTAAAATCATATGTGTTTTTTCCTTCAGAAGATGTAATTGTAAGTTCATACGCTCCTTTTATTTCTAAAGGATTAATTTTCTCAAGCGCATATCTGTTACCTTGAACCCAGTTTTCAATTACCGTTGTTTTTTCATCAAATAAGTCGCCTGAAGTAATGATGAAATTAGCTAAATTCCCTTTCTTTAAACTGCCTAAAAGGTTTTGTTTAGCCCAATTTGCAGGAATTTCGGTTAAAGCCGCTAAAGCTTTTTCTTTAGGTAAACCCAATGAAACGGCTTTCCGTAAATTGGTTAAAAAGTCTTTAGGGCTTTTTAAATCGGCACTTGTAATACTAAATGAAATGCCATTGTCATTTAATAGTTTTAAGTTGTAAGGTGCTTGATTCCAAAAGCGCATATCACCAAGAGCTACTTGTGAAGCCAAATTAGGATCAGAAACGTCATAAGCTTCTGGAAATTTAATTGGAATAATGAAATTTGTATTTGTTTTTTTAATTTCATCAATGCGCTCAAATTCGTTGCCACTTCCTTTAATAACATACTTGATAGAAAATTCGTCGCCTATTTTAGCTGCTCGTAAAGCATTTAATTTATCCCCGGCATTAAATATTTGAAGTAAATTTTTATTTTCATTAAAGGCTTCTAACGTAAAATCTTTAGTTTTAGAGCCACCTTTTGCATACCAATCTGCATCATGATAAAATTGGCGTAATAATGCCATGCTTCCCATTAATGATGAAGGGTAGGACTGATTTGAGTAACTACTTCTGTTAAATGTGAAATGTTGTGAAATTTTCTTATTTACGATACGTGTTGCATTACTTTCGTTATCATTTAATGTCCATAAAATACCTGTTCCTGCTACAACACCATCGTTTAAATGACTTAGTACAGTA
>NZ_CALFIG010000100.1 GCF_937876455.1 uncultured Flavobacterium sp. | reverse complement strand
GACGTGTGCTCTTCCGATCTTTAGAGTTTGAAAAGAAAAATCTGTTGGCGCGACTACATATTTTAGAAGGTTTTGTTCTGATTTTTGCAGACTTAGATAAGGCAATTCAGATCGTAAGACGTAGTGATGGGCGAATGGATGCCGCAGAAAAACTGCGTGCTCATTTTAAACTTTCTGAATTACAGGCTCGTGCCATTGTTGAAATGCGTTTACGTCAGTTAACAGGTCTAGAACAAGATAAATTAAGAGCTGAATATGACGAAATAATGAAATTAATTGCACATTTAAAAGAATTACTAGCGAGTAAAGAATTAAGAATGCAATTAATTAAAGATGAATTAAACGAAATTAAAGATAAATACGGTGATGCACGTCGTTCTCAAATTGAATATGCAGGAGGCGATGTAAGTATTGAAGATTTAATTGCCGATGAAAATGTAGTAATTACTATTTCTCATGCAGGTTATATTAAACGTACCTCATTATCTGAATACAAAACACAAAATAGAGGTGGAGTAGGACAAAAAGGTTCAGCTACTAGAGATCAAGATTTCTTAGAACATTTATTTGTAGCTACAAACCACCAGTATCTATTGTTCTTTACACAAAAAGGAAAATGTTTCTGGATGCGTGTGTTTGAAATTCCTGAAGGAAGCAAAGCAAGTAAAGGTAGAGCCATTCAAAACTTGATAAATATAGAGCAAGACGACAAAGTAAAAGCATTTATTTGTACACAAGATCTTAAAGATGAAGAGTACATTAACAATCACTTTGTAATTATGGCTACTAAGCAAGGCCAAGTGAAGAAAACGCCTTTAGAACAATATTCTCGTCCACGTCAAAATGGTATAAACGCTATTACAATTAGAGAGGACGACGAATTAATTGGAGCAAAATTAACTACAGGAAACAGCCAAGTATTAATTGCAGTAAAATCAGGAAAATTAGTTCGTTTTGAAGAAGAGAAAACACGCCCAATGGGTAGAACAGCTTCTGGAGTTAGAGGAATAACTTTAGCTGACGACAAAGATGAGGTAATTGGAATGGTTTCAGTTGATAGAGATCAGGTTAATGAATCTCAAATTTTGGTTGTTACTGAAAACGGATATGGAAAACGTACTAGAGTGGTAGATGAAGACGGAGAAGATGTGTATAGAATTACCAATCGTGGAGGTAAAGGAGTAAAAACATTAAATATTACCGACAAAACAGGACAATTAATTTCAATCAATGATGTAACAGATGAAGATGATTTAATGATCATTAATAAATCTGGATTAACCATTAGAATGAAAGTGTCTGATTTACGTGTGATGGGTAGAGCAACTCAAGGGGTTCGTTTAATCAATATTAAAGGAGCAGATTCAATTGCAGCGGTTACAAAAGTAATGCGCGAAGAAGAGTCTGATGAAGATATAGAAGTGGACTACATTGATGGAGAGGCTACGGATGTAGATTTCACACCTGATACTGATAGTGAAGTACAAGAATAAGCAATAAAGCCCAATTTTTTATTGGGCTTTTATTTATAAAAAAATTTTAGTTAATCAATTTTATAAGTGTAAATAATCAACTAGATATGAAAAAAATACTATATACAATTACAATTCTAACGAGTGTGTTTTCCATAGCTCAAAAAGACGAGTTAAAGACATTAAAGAAAATAACAGCTAATGATAAAATTGTAGCTGAAGATATGCAAACGTATACAGCTACTTTGTCAAAAGTAGAAACTTTGGCTGTTTCAGATGAAGATAAAAATTCAGTATCCTACTATAAAGGGATTAAAGCAATCAAAGAATTAAGCCAATTTGGTTTTCAGCCTTCTAAAGAGCAAATAGCTAAAATTTTTACACCTCAAAATATCATTACTTCTTTAGTTGAATTAAAAAAAGTGTTAGATTATGAAATTAAATCAGGTAAAAAAGTATATACGGATGAAATTGAAAAATTATTAATTTTATATAAACCTATGTTAATTGATGCTTCATTTGCATTAAACGAAGCAAAAAGATACAAAGAAGCAAGCGAAGTATTTTATGCTTGGTTTCAGTTTGATTCTTTAAATTATATGTATTTAGAAAACGCAGCTGTATTAGCGCAGTTAGCAGAAGATTTTTTAACATCAGAAAAATATTATAAGGAAATTCAAAAGATAGGATTTGACGGTACAGGAACACAGGTATTTAAATCTACTAAAAAAGATGTAGCAAATAGTATTGCTTCATTTGCATTTTATAGAAAAGATTATGAACAAGCAAAAAAAGATTATGCTTACTTAGTTTCTTTAGATCCTTCAGATCTTCAAGCTCAAGTAAACGAAGCAAACTGTTATTATTTTTTAAACGATTTAACAACGTATAAAACAAAAATTAGTGCAGTACTTGCAAAAGATCCAAACAATGCAACTTTGCAGTTTAATGTAGGTTATTTAATGCTTTCTGATGATGCCAAATTGGTAGAAGAAATTAATGCCAACTTAAAAAATGATAAAAAATACAATGAACTAACAGCAAAGAGAAAGGAAATGTTCAAAAATGCTATGCCTT
>NZ_CALFIG010000099.1 GCF_937876455.1 uncultured Flavobacterium sp. | reverse complement strand
GACACTTTTCATTTAGATAAAAATAACCGCTTTTTTCACAAATTTGATTCATTAACTCCAGGGCTTTATAGCTTCAAAAATGAACCCGAATACCAATATGTTTATTTTGAAAAAAATGATAGTTTACTTATTCAATTAAACGCAAATGACTTTGACAACTCTCTTGTTTTTTGCGGGCGGGGTGATGAAAAAAACAACTTTTTAATGGAACTATACCTTCAAAATGAAGCAGATAGAAATGCCTTGTTTGAAGCCTATGAAAAAGATGTGAAATATTTTGAGAAAAGTTGCAAAAACAGTTACAACAAAGCAAAATCCTTATATTTAAAAAGAAAAGCATTTATAAAATGGGGTGCCGAATTTGATAAATTAGCATTGGCTAGTGTAGAATTAAATAACGCATATAAAAAAGAAGTCTATCCTATTGCCCATGAATTTAGAACGGGTAACACCATAAAAAACAAGCTACCTGCTGATTACTACAACTATCGAAAAGCAATAGATTTAAACGAATCAGCATTAGTTAACTATTCGCCCTTCGTAAATTATATAACCGTATTACTTAACAATATAGTATTAACGGAGTCGCAAACAATGGACGATGAAATGTCTTTGAAAAACAATATCCTTAAGTTAGAAATCGCAAATAAATTAATAAAAAATAACCATGTTAAAAATTTAGTCGTTAACAATATTGCGAATATGTATTTATTGTCTGACCAATGCACAGAAAACAATACTAAATTTTTTAATTTATATGCTAAAATAGCCACCGATGAAAAATTGAAAAAACAAATCATGGCTACCGCAAAAAAAATTCATAAATTACACGAACATGCCAAATTACCAGAGTTAACACTTACAGATACAAAAGGTAATAAAGTACTTTTACCATCAGCTATAAAGCAGAAAACCGTATTGTTTTTTTGGACAAAAGAATCTGAATCACATGCCATTTTTGCACACAAGAAAATAGCCGAATTAAAGGCTAAATATCCAAACTATCAATTTGTAGCTATCAATGTAGATGAAAACACTAACGATTGGCAAACTGAATTAAACAAGCATACTTTTGAACCTGCGTTTGAATTACACACTTCAAACTTTGAAGAACTTAAAGAAAAATGGATTATTAATAAAATCCATAGAACTATGATTATCAATGCAAACGGCACAATTAAAAATGCCTTTGTGAGTTTGTTTGATGTTAATTTTGAAGACCATCTAAAAGATTAAATTTCTAACTCTTAAATACGAAAAAAGCCAGAATTAATTCTGGCTTTTATTATTTTAACATAATGCTATTTTTTACTTATTTCCTTTAGCATAATCGGCTAAAAACTGAGCCAATCCACTATCTGTTAAAGGATGTTTTAATAACCCCAAGATTGACGACAAAGGTCCTGTCATAACATCTGCTCCTATTTTTGCACAATTAACCACATGCATCGTATGGCGCACTGAAGCCGCTAAAATTTGTGTATCAAACGCATAGTTATCATAAATTAAACGAATTTCATCAATCAAATTCAATCCGTCTGTTGAAATGTCATCTAATCTACCTAAAAACGGCGACACATACGTTGCACCCGCTTTAGCAGCCAATAAAGCCTGACCTGCTGAGAAAACTAAGGTGACATTTGTTTTTATACCGTTATCAGAAAAATATTTACATGCTCTGATACCGTCTTTTGTCATAGGAATTTTAACTACAATTTGCTCGTGCAACTCTGCTAACTCTTCCCCTTCTTTAATCATACCTTCATAATCAGTAGCAATCACTTCAGCACTTACGTCGCCTTCTACAATATTACAAATATCTACATAATGTTTCAAGATATTATTTTTACCTGTAATACCTTCTTTAGCCATTAACGACGGATTAGTAGTTACACCATCTAATACACCTAAAGCTTGTGCTTCTTTAATTTCAGCTAAATTTGCTGTGTCAATAAAAAATTTCATGTGAGTTTAATTTATTTGTTGTGTGTTGTTTTGTCCTTCGACAAGCTCAGGATTAATTGTGTTACAAAAGTAAGAAATCTAATTACAACTAACAATTGAAATTTTCACATCTATAAAATATTTAATTTACTAATTGGAAAAGAAGTTAGGAGTTAGGAGTTACAACTATTAACTAATAACCAATTACGATTTGAGATTTAGGAGTTACGAGTTTAGAGTTACGAGTTAGGAAATAGGACTTACAACCTGACCCGAGGCGAAGCCGAACAGAGCGAAGCTAAACTTTTAACACTAACCACTGAGACTGAAAACTCCCATTACCCATTACCCATTACCCATTACCCATTACCCATCACTCATCACTATTCACTAACAACTAATCCCTACTTCAAGCCATAATGCTTCATCAACATTTTCTCATAAACGGTATCGGGTAAAATACGTTTCAAAACAATAGAAAAACGTTGCATAAAAACCCCCACTTTATAGTGCACTTTTGGCTTAGGTTGTTGAATAATAGTGTATATCGCGTGCGCCATTTCTATCGGGTTACTCCCTTCATTAACATGCGCATTCATTTTCTCTAATTGCATAGCATACATTTTCTCATAGGGCGAATTTTCAAGTAGCGGTGCATGATAGCGTCTACTGGCAATTGAAGTCGCAAAATCACCTGGAGCCACATTGGTAATATGAATACCAAATGGTTTAACTTCCATTCTCACAGCCTCGGTAAGCAATTCTAAAGCGCCTTTTGAAGACGAATACACGCTTCTAAACGGTAAACCCATATAACCTGCAATAGAGGTAATATTAATAATTAACCCGCTTTTTTGCTGACGCATAGTTGGCAATACAGCTTTCATCATTTCAATAGGGCCAAATAAATTTGTATCAAAATTATTCTTTATGGCTTCTATTGGTATTTCTTCTAACGGACCTGTAATGCCTACCCCAGCATTATTAATAAGCACATCTATTTTACCTGCTTTTGCTAATACCTCAGCCACACAAGAGTGTATAGAATTTGATTCTCGCACATCTAAAGCAACTAATGGAAAAGGTGAATCAGAGATTGCCTCAGGCGTTCTACTCGTACCATATACCTCATATCCTTTTTCTTGTAAAAAAACACCAACCATCTTTCCTATTCCAGAAGAACCACCCGTAATTAAAACAACTTTTGACATATTAACGATTATAACAAAATAAATGAAAACCAAAATAGGCACAACATCAAGAAAAGCATAATAAACAAGTTAATAAAGACTATGAAAAAGGCTTTAACATGTGAAATGAATCTTGATTGCAAATACATTAAATGGTGTGAATGATAAAAAATATAAATAATATAAAAAAATGTAACTACAGAGAGTATCGAACTAATGCCTGTTAACGTTAATTTATCAAAAACAAAAGTAAGTACACCATGCAAGATTAAAAGTAATAAAATGGTTGAAAAAAAATGCAAGGTATACACACCATGTTCAAAATACCACCATTTCTTTTTTGAATGAAATAACCAGAGCGTAAAAGCAAAAAAAGGCAAATAAATAAACAATAATTTCGGAAAATAATGTTTTACATTTTCAGTAAATTTTTCATCTATTTCATTACTTGTGTATTTAGTTTTCAATTTTGGATTATAGGCAAGTACTAATTCAGATATACCATTCCCTTTCCCCTGTTTTGATTGTTCAATTTTGTTAGACTTATTTATTAATGATTCATCTTTATCAGCATCAGGTAACATACCCAACACCAAAAAAGCAAAAAAGTTAACAAATATGAATAATTTTACGGGTGCTACATACATTTTTCGTTTACCTTCTAAGTAGGTATGGGTTAACTCATAAGGCTTATAAAGCAATAGCTTAAATGTCTTCCAAAACCCATTAT
Source organism: uncultured Flavobacterium sp. (assembly GCF_937876455.1). GTDB lineage: Bacteria > Bacteroidota > Bacteroidia > Flavobacteriales > Flavobacteriaceae > Flavobacterium. The sequence continues at coordinate 4,336 of NZ_CALFIG010000099.1, read as the reverse complement.
CATAATGTATTAAATCTTCTATAAAATGTGTAAATAAATAATGGAAAGATTGTCGTGTAACGCTATTTTCCTGCCCACATGTTGAACAATAGCGTACTTCGACAGTTGCGCCACAGTTTTCACATATTTTAGATTCCCTTAATTTCGTTTTCCCCATACAATTAATTTTGTGTAAAATTACAAAAAGCAATTTACATATTGACCTGCTTTTTAATGGATGTACAAACAAGAATTGTGTTAAAATAAGGCAACCCCTATCTGAATTCTTACCTTTTATTTTTTTCTTCCAATACCGTATTCAGTAGCAACGAAAATTTCTTTGCTCCTCTATCGTTTAAATGATCCCCATCAAAAAAATCAGATGCGTGAAAAGCAGGATGCGTTAAAGAATTATAATACATCACATGGTTGGTATCTTTTAGTATGTTTTGAACGACACGATTCATTTCATGTAATTGATTTGGATTCAAATGATGTACATAAGACGAATAGGCAGGACAAGTAACCAACACTAGTTTTACATCATGCTTTTTTGCCAATAAAACAAACTGATGTAGTGTTGCAAGTAACTTTTCATTAGGCTTAAAATGTACTTCCGTATGTCTTTTGGCTGCTAATTTACCATTCTCTTCTAACTCCAAACTTTTGTTTGCTTTATAAGCCGTTCCAAATCCTAACGTGTTACAAGTAATAGGCGATTGACCTGTAAAATAATACTCTAAACGTTTAACGGCATATTCAAACTTCCCATTAATCAGTTCAAAATGATACTTGTAAGGCAAATTATCCAAATTGTAATACAAGGCATAATTTTTTATTCGCCATGTTTCATCGGTAGTTTCTAAAGAATTATACAACGTAAAGTAATCCATGGGAACAACAAGATAGTGTAGTTTTTTCAATTGCTTTTCATACTTCTTTAGTAACGCTAAATCAAAATCGATAGACTGAGACACATAGGCGGCATTAAAACTATTTTTAGAAATAAACGCAGGATTCACACCATAATACATATGCGAATTTCCTAAAAACAATACTTCTACTTCTTCTGCATGCGCATCTAAATAATGGTGTTTTACTTTATAATCATTTGGAAGCATGCGTAGCCCAAATTCCATCACAATAGCAACAAGTACTACAGGAAGCATAAACCAAACAATATGTAAACCAAAACGCTTCATACTAAAACTGAAAATAAATAAATTGTTGGGGTGCTCCCGCAAAATAAACAAGTAAAAATAAGATGATATAATAAATACTCCAGCGTAAAGTACGTGATTGTAGCTTACTTATGCCAACTAAACCAAATTCGTAGGCTCTGCTGATCCATTCCACACCCATACAACAAACAATATAAAACAGGGTAACCAAGGCATGGAATTTTCCATTAAATGCAGGAAGTTGAAAAAGCGAACTAGAAAAAATTTCTTCAATTATTTGCAACGCTTGCGATACATTTTCAGCCCTAAAAAAAATCCATGCAAATGTGGTGAGGCTGAATGTCATTCCTATTTGCAGTACTTCTTTTAAAGAAGGCCATAAACGACCTTGAGCTACAAAGGTAGAAGTAGTTTTATGCGTATGATGCAAAATAGAAGGCAAAATATACAACGCATGTAACAATCCCCAGCATAGAAAAGTCCAATTGGCTCCATGCCAAAAACCACTTACCAAGAAAATAACCAACACATTACGTGCCGTTTGCCATTGCGTTCCTCTATTTCCTCCTAACGGAATATACACATAGTCTTTAAACCACGAAGAAAGTGAAATGTGCCATCTTCGCCAAAATTCAGCAATGTTTCGTGAAAAATAAGGATAATTAAAATTTTTCAATAAATCAATTCCCAATAATTTCGCTACACCAATAGCAATGTCGGAATAGCCCGAAAAATCACCGTAAATTTGAAAAGCAAAAAATACAGCTCCTAACGCTAGCGTACTTCCTGAATAGACTTCAGAATGCGCAAAAATAGTTTGTACCACTATAGCACATTGGTCGGCAATAACAATCTTTTTAAACAAACCCCAAAGAATTTGCTGCAATCCAGCAACAGCTTGTTCATATTTAAATGTTCGAGGCTTTTTCAACTGGGGCAATAAATGCGTAGCACGTTCAATAGGACCAGCGACTAGCAAAGGGAAAAAGCTCACAAATAAAGCATAATCTACTATGTTTTTTTCTGCTTTGATGCGATTTTTATAACAATCAATGACATAAGAAAGCCCATGAAAGGTATAGAATGAAATTCCGACGGGTAGGATAATATGCAGCGTTTGTATAGAAACAGAAATTCCAAAGGAGTGAAATAAACTTACGAACGAAGTGGCAAAAAAATCATAATATTTGATAACTCCTAAAAAACCAAGGTTTACAACAATACTCAGCACAAACCAAAACTTTTTAGTTACTTCATTTTTCGAAGTACTCATTTGTAAACCAGAAATGTAGTCTAATGCCGTAGAAAATAGTAATAAAAATAAAAAACGCCAATCCCAACATGCATAAAAAAAATAACTTGCGAGTACCAACATAGTGTTTTGCATACGAAGCCTGCCTGACGTTACAAACCAGTACAACACAAAAACAACAGGCAAAAAACAAGCAAACGCTATGGAGTTAAATAGCATATAGTTTTTTCTATCTTATTACTATACAAACATACATATTTTTTACCAGCAACCCAATATCAATTCGAATTACAACTATTCACTAATCAATTACCACATTATCAATTACCAATCCCACTAATAAAAGTCTCCACAAAATCATATATTTTTCCAATAATTCTTTCTGATGTAGTGGCTCTTTCTTTTAGGCTTGGTCGTTCGTTCAACATTCCTATGACATCATCGCGCATAGGCTTCTTTTCAGTGAAAATGTAATCTCCAATTACTCTTTCTAATTCTTGGGATTTTAGGTTTTCTTCTATAACTAATTTATCAATTGCCTTCTTTTGCTCCACCAACCAATACTGTTCAAATGCTTCTGGAATAGTATCAGCATCTTCTACTAACGGTAAATTATTATTTATAAATTGCTCTATTAATTCTCGTTTACTTCTTAATTGGGTTTCACCAACTAAAGCATCTACAATTTTTTGTTTTTGTTTCTCTTGCTCTTCAACTGGTGCATCTTTCAATTTTGCCAACAACTTTAAAATGTAACTCACATTGATTTCATCTCTATGAATTAATTCCAATTCAAAATCAATATCGTCTAAAATGGAAACTAATTCTTTTTGTTGATGAACTTTAGTTTTATCATGTAAATCTAAGTACTTGCTTTTATAATCTTCAAATTGCTGTTCCGTCATCGATAAGTTTGAAAAATCAAACTCGGTAAAGGTGTTCAATACGTTTTTGATTCGCATTAACTCACGGAATGCTTTGACAAAATCAAACTCTTCTTCTTCACTTCTTAAATTGTTTACACTATCTACCGTAGGAGTGATTTTCAATAATTCTATAAAAGCTTCATTGAATTTTTGAACATAGTCTTCATAAGGAGCAATAATAATGTCCTCTTTAGCATTAATATTTGAGAATAAAGCAATAGCTTGGTCGGTGGCGTGTTTTAAATTTCGGAAGCAAACAATATTTCCTTGCGATTTCATTTCGTTTAAAATACGATTCGTTCTTGAATAAGCCTGAATTAAACCATGATACTGCAAATTTTTATCCACATACAACGTATTCAAATGTTTGCTATCAAATCCTGTTAAAAACATATTAACTACTAATAATACATCAATTTGTTTGCTTTTTACACGCTTAGCAATATCATTGTAATAGTTATAAAAAGATTGAGAATCGTTACTAGTAAAATTAGTCCCAAATTCTTTGTTATAATGCTTGATATAATTTTCTAGGGTATCTCTAGTATGTTCCGATTTATATTCTAATCTTGGCTCTGCAACTTGTAATAAATCATCATCTTCCGCTTCTATGTAACCTTGTGCCTCTTTATCATCTTCATTAGCTTGAAAAGAAAAGATAGTAGCAATTTTTAAATCATGCTTTCCTTCCAATCTTTTTTGATAGAATAAATTATAATAGTCTATTAATGTTGGAACACCTGATACACAAAACATAGCCGTAAACTCTTTATTATGGGTTTTACGTTTATGATTTTCAATAATATAATCGGTTATGATATTTAAACGCTCAGGTGCATTCATCACCTCAGGTTCATCAATAGCTTCAATTTCGATGTCTTCGATATGGTCTTTCTTTTTGAATGTACTAATGTATTCAATAGAAAATTTTAATACATTTTGGTGTACGTCTTCAAACTAAATTGGACTTTTGCTAAGAGAGTATTTAGTTAATAATT
>NZ_CALFIG010000098.1 GCF_937876455.1 uncultured Flavobacterium sp. | reverse complement strand
GTAACATAAAAATCCTTTGGGTTGACGACGAAATAGACTTATTGAAGCCGCACATTCTTTTTTTGGAACAGAAAAATTACTCTGTTACCACATGTAATAATGGACAAGATGCTATTGATTTATTTAAAGAAACCAATTTTGATATTGTTTTTTTAGATGAAAATATGCCTGGTCTTTCAGGGTTAGAAACGCTTTCTGAGATGAAAGAATTTAAATCCTCTACCCCTATTATCATGATTACTAAAAGTGAAGAAGAATATATTATGGAAGAAGCAATTGGTAGTAAAATTGCCGATTACTTAATAAAACCTGTTAATCCCAATCAAATATTATTAAGTTTAAAAAAGAATTTAGATCATTCGAGATTAGTTTCTGAAAAAACAACGTTAGATTACCAAAAAGAATTCAGAAAAATTGCGATGGAATTAGCTCAGGTAAACAGCTATGAAGATTGGGTAGAATTATATAAAAAATTGATTTACTGGGAAATTGAATTAGAAAATATTGAAGATCAAAATATGATTTCGATATTAGAAAGCCAAAAGAACGAAGCGAATGTTCAATTTGGTAAATTCATTGAACGAAATTATGAAGATTGGTTTGAACCCAATGCAGATAGACCAATATTGTCACATCAGTTATTTGGTGAACTTGTAGCTCCTGAATTACGTAAAAAAGAACAACCTATTCTGTTTGTTGTTATAGATAACTTAAGATATGACCAATGGAAAGTGTTTGAAAGTTTAGTATTGAACCATTATAAACCCGAAAAAGAAGTAAGTTATTTTTCTATTTTACCTACAGCTACACAATATGCTAGAAATGCCATTTTCTCAGGATTATTGCCTGCAGATATGGAAAAAAAATACCCGCAATATTGGAAAAATGATACAGATGAAGGTGGAAAAAACATGCACGAAGCTGAATTTTTAACCGAACAATTAAAACGTTTAGGACTTCCTATCAAACAAGAGTACTACAAAATTGTAAATCAGCGTGATGGACGAAAATTAGTAGACAATTTCAAATCATTAAAAACGAATGATCTTACCACCATTGTATACAATTTTGTAGACATGTTGTCACATTCAAAAACAGAAATGGAAGTCGTTAAAGAATTGGCATCAAACGACAAAGCTTACCGTTCGTTAACATTGAGCTGGTTTAAAAATTCACCTCTTTTAGAACTTATCCAATTGGCACAACAAAACGGCTTTAAATTAATTATCACAACTGACCACGGGACAATAAATTGTAAAAATCCATCAAAAGTTATTGGTGATAAAAATACAAGTTTAAATTTACGTTATAAAACAGGACGAAGTTTATCCTATGAAGACAAAGACGTTTTTGCAGTTAAAGATCCTAAAAAAATTGGCCTACCATCTATAAACATGACAAGTTCTTTTATCTTTGCAAAGAATGATTATTTTTTGGCTTATGTTAACAATTTCAATCACTATGTTAGCTATTATCGAAATACCTACCAGCACGGCGGAATTTCACTAGAAGAAATGATTATTCCATGTATTATTTTGAATCCAAAGTAGAATTGTTAAGAAGTTAAGAATATAGGTACAAGCCAATAACCTTGAACATTATCCCCACAAAAATGAAAAAAACATTTAGTTTAGAAGAAATAAATACGATTGCAAAAGAAATATTAACTACGCCCAACTTAAAAAAAGTAATTACGTTTCACGCACAAATGGGCGCAGGAAAAACAACATTAATAAAGGAATTAGCTAAAGAATTAGGCGTTATCGGTACGTCTAGTAGTCCTACATTTGCTTTGGTTAATGAATATGAAACACAAACAAATGAAGTTGTGTATCATTTTGATTTGTACCGCATCAAAGATGAATTAGAAGCTTATGATATGGGAATAGATGAGTATTTTTATTCAGACAATTGGTGTTTTATTGAATGGCCCGAAAAAATCCCGCATCTCATTCCTTTAGACCATGCGTCAATTCAAATTCAAGTTTTACCAAACGGAAAAAGAGAATTGGTTTTAAAAAATGACTAAGTGCTTTTATTATTTTTCAAAAAAAATAGCTAACTTGCTTCAAAATTAAGAATAATCATGGCAATTTACAGTCCATTTTCGGCCAAAGAACTTGTTCCTCAAGAAGAAAAATTAGAAGTAGCTAAACATAAAAGTCAGCTTTTTATTGGTATTCCAAAAGAAACATCTTACCAAGAAAGAAGAATTTGTTTAACGCCTGATGCTGTGAGTTCATTAGTTAGTCATGGCCATCGTGTTATGGTTGAAGCAGGAGCTGGAATACATTCTAGTTTTTCTGATACCGATTATTCTCAAGCGGGCGCAGAAGTTACAAATGACACTAAAAAAGTATTCGGTTGCCCCATTGTTTTAAAAGTGGAACCACCTACTCTTGAAGAAATTTCATGGATGAATATGGAATCAATATTGATTTCAGCCATTCAACTAAAAACCCAAAAAAAAGAATATTTTGAAGCGTTAAATACTAAAAAAATAACTGCAAGATCGGAAGAGCGTCGTGTAGGGAA
>NZ_CALFIG010000097.1 GCF_937876455.1 uncultured Flavobacterium sp. | reverse complement strand
ATTGCTTATCTCTGCTACAAGTTATTGTCAGGTTCAACCTCCTAAGAAAAACTATAATATTCAACTAACACAAGATGATTTACAAATCATTTGGACAGGACTTCAAGAACTTCCCGGAAAGTATGCAGACCCTATAAAGAATAAAATTCAAAATCAAATATCTATTCAAGACGCTCCTTCTGTACCAAAAGAAAAACCTAAAACCGATTCTGTACAATCAAAAAATAAAAAACCATAATGCAGTTTGGCAATATTGAAACTTTATTATCTGTTGATAGATTGTGTAATTTAATAAGCTATTCAAATAGATGTAAAGCAGTAGAAGGTGAATTTATTGAGGTTGGGGCATACAAAGGAGGTTCTGCCGATGTTCTTGCAAAATATAACCCTGAAAAAAATATTTATTGCATAGATTCTTTTGAGGGATTGCCCGAAACTACAGATAAAGACTTTCATAATAAAGGGGATTTTGCAGGGGTTGACCATGTTGCTCTTGCAGGATATTTTAAAATAATTCGCCCAAATGTTAGAGTTATAAAAGGGTTCACCCCTAAAGTTTTTGAAATATTTGGGGAAAATCAAAGATTTTCATTTGCTCATATTGATGTTGATTTATACCAATCAGTAATTGATTGTTTGGATTTTTTATTTCCAAGAATGAGTGATGGAGGTATTATCTTAATTGATGATTATAAAGTGAGATCAACACCGGGATGTAAAATAGCAATAGATGAATTTATGGAGGATAAAAAATGTTCTTTTCATGGCGAAGTTACTTTCGCAGATGGAGTATCTAATTATCAATATTTAATTGTAAAGTAAACTACCCACCCACGCTAAAGCGATGGGGTGGGCTTTAAATCTGAATAATGCAAAGCACAGCTAAACATATCCGAAATTTCAGGCTGATTTACAACGCAGCCCCATGTAGCTATGTTGCGAGCAGCATTATAGTCTGCATCTGCAACGTTGCCACAATTTTTACAACTAAAGCGTTTCCCTTTTCGTTCACCAATATGCAAGCAATCAGCACACGTTTGAGAAGTGTAAGCAGGTGGAATAGCATACAACTTAACGCCTTTGAGTTTAGCCTTGTAAGTCAAAAACTGACGGAGTTGGTAAAAACTCCAACGGTTCAATTCTGTTTTCAATGCCTTGCTTTTTGGCTTTGCTGTCTTACGAATATTGCTCAAATCTTCAATAGCAATTCCCTTGTTTTCTCGTACTGCTTTTTCTACTATTTGCTTTGCAATGGTGTGGTTATTAATGGAAACAAACCTGCGCTCTCTACCACTAAGCCGTTTCAACAGTCTGCGACTGCTTTGTGTGCCTTTAGCTTGAACGGAGGCTCTTACTTTAGAATATTTTTTACGAACTTTTTTAAGTTGTTCAGAATTGTAATTAGTACCATCAGAAAGTGTACATACATCTGCTTGCCCGAAATCACAACCGATAAACTCCTCTACATCTTTCACATCATCTTCAATTATATCAACAGTCTGAAACAGGTAGAATTTACCTTTTCTAAAAATCAAATCTGCTTCGCCTTTGATATAAGGAAGGTAATTTCGGTTATGGCATACAAACGGCATTTTAATCCTGCCGCCAATAGACCAGATGGAAACAATATTATTTGGTTTGTAGGTCAGGATGCGACTGTCATAAGAAATAGAGCCAATCGGTTTAAAGGTACGTTGGGTTTTCTTGTCCAACTTGTAGGCATCAGCCACTTTAGAGATACATCTCACAATAACTTGGCTACTCAAATCAGTAGCACTCTTGATAGTATGGTACGAAGCATTGTGCAACTTAAACTGCTGAAAGGCTTTTTGCTCCCAAGCTATATCCGAAATAAGATTGCAAGCCTTGTTCGCTTCTTTAAGCGTTTGAAGCAAACTTTTAGCCTGTTCATCGGTAGGCAACAACTTTATTTTAAGCGTAAGTTTCACAGCACAAATATACAATTATTTCAAGTACAAGAACAATTATTTACTAACTTTAAAGCGATGGGCGTAGTCGCTTACCTCCCACCCACCCTTCGGGATGAGTGGGTTTCACGCTCCTTTTTATGAAACTAGGTGTAGTTATAACAACATTTAATAGACCTGAATATTTGAAAGAATGTCTGGATAGTATTGAACGTGCTGATATTCCCCACAACACAGTTTTTATTTTTGTTGACGATTGTAGCATTGATAAATTTGTAGGCCAACATATTAATTCATTCTGCGATAAAATTAATCGTGAGTTTTTTATTATAGATAAAGATGTAAGAAGTGGTATTTGTAAAAGTTTATTATTAGGGTATAAAAAGGCATTTGAAAGTGAATGTGATGTTGTAATGAATTTGGATTCAGATTCCG
>NZ_CALFIG010000096.1 GCF_937876455.1 uncultured Flavobacterium sp. | reverse complement strand
GAGACTCACCTAGCTGAAATTAATCAGTTGCATGACGAGTTGTTCAAGTCTATCCTTTCGGCCAACAATTATATCGATATGGCTGAGCTTAGTTTGTGGGCGCAACAACCCGATTCGTTGTTTATAAATGAAGCTATTGCAATTAAGGCATGGTATATTAACACTTGCGAGATTATCTGCAACTATGAAGCTGTTGTAACCGAGCAAACGAAAGTAGATGCAGTTGAATTTATTAATGATTTACCTAAATACGGAGAATGACATTAACCGAATTTCAATCAATACTACCAAACACAAAAGCCGAACGTGTTTTAGAGGTTTATAATCAATTAACCCCGTGTTTCGCAAAGTATCTGATTAACACACCACTAAGAAAATGCCATTTTTTAGCGCAAATTCTGCACGAAACGGGTGGATTAAGGTACAAAGAAGAAATTGCAAGTGGAAAGGCATACGAAGGGAGAAAAGATTTAGGTAATATCGTTAAAGGTGACGGTGTTTTATTCAAAGGACGTGGCGCAATTCAATTAACTGGGCGTACTAATTACGATAAATATGGTCGGTTTATCGGTGTTGACTTACTAGCGAATCCAAAACTTGTTGCCGAAAATTATTATGTGGATGTTGCTGGGTGGTTTTGGAATAGTAAAGGCTTAAATAGCTATGCCGACAAAGACGATGTAATGATAATTACAAGACGTATAAACGGTGGTATAAATGGACTTGAGGATAGGAAATTGTGGCTATCTAAATTAAAAAAAGTTTACGGTGTGAAATAATTTAATACTTTTACAACGTGTTTTGTTTTAATGATTAAGAAAGGTTGCCGTGAGGTAGCCTTTTTTACTTTAAAGAAGTTTGTATATTTGAATCAAATTAAAACAAATGACTAAAACACAAGCACTTTCAATAATCGCCTTATTTTGGCTACTTTCAATATTATGCGGTGGTGTATGCGGATTTCTGCTATACCCTAAAATATACCCATGTAATGAATCGGTAGGTACGGTAAAAATCGAGTATAGAGATTCTACTGCGCCAAATAAAGATACGGCTCAGAAGATTAGTTTTAAGCCTGAGAAAGTTGGTACTAGAAAATATAAAAGTTCCACCGAGGCCTCTCATAAGAACGGCACACTTGCGGGGGACATTTCTAAAATTAAAATAGATAGTTTTGAAAATACTTATTTCTACACAAATGATACCGATAAGCAATATTTCACTTGTTTAGACACCAACCTCTACAAATTCGACACCATTTCAGTCGACAATTTCAGAGCAACCGCAACCGCAACCGTAGCCAATAACGAGATACTAAATATGGCTATTGAGTGGCGCAACCTTAAACCCGAACTTTGGAAAATAAAACGGGAAACGATAACGGGACCACAAAAGCAAAGTTTAGTAAAGGTTTACACGGGTTTATACGGTGGTGTTGCCATAGCCAATAAAACAGTCGCATCGTATCATGGTGGAATAGGTTTAGATGCTATTATTTCAGATAGGCATTTAGTAGGTTTGCAAGGTGGGTTAAATTCTAGTTTGCAAATGGAGTTTGGTGTGAGGTTTAGTGAAAAGATAAGATTGAAGAAATGATAAAATAGGGGAAGTTTCCACTAAGTTATATTTAAGATACAACATTTAACAATTTCTGTTTAGGTAAAAAGTACAACAATTAACAGAAAAAGTTTATTCAACTCGGTTTGGTTTTGGTAAGGTCGGCAGAAATGTCGGCTTTTTTTGTGGGTGTACTAAATTAATTGTACCTAATATTTGGTAATACGGAATTGTTTGCGTAGTATTGTGGTGATAACGCTTTGCAGCTACCAGAAGGGCGGGATTTTAACCACAATTTTTAATACGAAGTAATGAACTTAAATACAAATACAGAACTTTCAACCGAAGCACACAGCCCCGCCTTTTTGGTAGGTGCTGTTATGCCTCGTTGTTCTACTTGCCAATTTTGGAATAATTCAGATTCAGAAACAAGTTGGAATAGACAGCATAAAGATTGTATGAACTTTCCATATAAAGAATACGGGTCGTGCAAATCAGATGAATTTCGTAAACATATTTTTTTTGATATGAATTATTTTGGAGATTACACTCACAAGAATTTTGGGTGCGTCTTTCACAATAGGGCATAACGGTTTGCAGCTAAACGCTTGGTTTGCTTTTCGCAAAATGGCGTTTTAGGTGCTGTTATAAGTATGTTTTTGAAACTTATGGGAATCACTACCCTTTTCGGGTGTGATTAGGGAGTACATAAGAAGTTCGGGTCTTCGGTTTCAAAAATTACTTATAAA
>NZ_CALFIG010000095.1 GCF_937876455.1 uncultured Flavobacterium sp. | reverse complement strand
GTTTAAAAATTTATTTTTATCAATAAAAAAACGCAAATTATATAAGGAATAATCTTCTAAAAAAGCTTCTGCTAAAGCAATTGTTGTACTATTTACACCAATAATGGCTAAATCTTCAGGCGTTGACTTTTGTTCATGAGAGAAGTAGTGAAATGCATTTTTAACTAATACTCTAAAAACAATTAAACCAAAATAAATTGTAATAAATGTATACAATACAGTAATCATAACAAAAATATGAGTACCATAAAGCAACAAATAACTTGTATCTATGAGATAAATAGTGAAAAATGTAAAAAATGTTGCTTTGAAAAGTCTTAGAGCGTCTTTTATACTAGAATACCGAATAATACCTGTATATGTTTTAAATAATAAAAAATAAAATAAGTAAACAAAAAACGCTATTATACAACGATAAAGGAAAGGAAATGTTTTATAAAATGTAATTTCAAGAACTGTAAAAAAATAAAAACTAAGTGTATAAAATGAAATAACAATTAACAAATCAATAATTAAGATAACCCATGAAGGCAGAAAAGTAAGCCTTTTGGAATCTACATAATTCTTTACAAATTGAAACATCTATTTAGGTTTGGGGATTATTAGTTTGCAAATATATTTAAAAAATTACTAATTACATTTTATTTTTACGTCATCGTATGAATTAAAAAAGCAATGAAAGGTAATCATTTACCGGCACATATTGTGTGTCATTGGAAAAAGTTTCTTGTGCCTAGAGTAAACCCGAAACTCCTTATCCAAACACCTGCTTAATTACTGTTTCTATTCTATTTCTGTCTTCTTCTGTCAAATTAGAACCGGAAGGTAAACACAAACCTGTTTCGAATAAGGTTTCGGCTATGTTGGCTCCATAATAGGGATAATTGGCAAATATAGGTTGCAAGTGCATGGGTTTCCATAAAGGGCGTGATTCAATATTTTCTACTTCAAAAGCTAAACGTAAAGTTTCGCGAGTTATACCGTTTGTTTGAATAGGATCTATCGTTAGTGCAGACAGCCAGTAGTTAGCAAAATAATCTTCTGAAGGGACAGTAAAAACAGTTACTCCTGGTATGGCTGCAAAAACTTCAACATAAAAATCATGCATTTTTCTTCTTAATAATACATGTTTATCCAACACTTTCATTTGTCCTCGGCCAATTCCTGCGCAAATGTTACTCATTCGGTAATTGTACCCAACATGACTGTGCTGGTAATGGGGCGCATTATCACGAGCTTGAGTAGCATAGAAAATGGCTTTTTCTTTCTGTTCTTTGGTACGGGTTACAATTGCTCCTCCTCCTGATGTTGTTATTATTTTATTTCCATTAAAGGATAGTATCCCAATATCGCCAAATGTGCCACATTTTTGTCCTTTGTATTTACTACCTAATGCTTCTGCACTATCTTCTAAAATGGAGATTTGATATTTATCGGCTACGGCTCTAACCGCTTCTATTTGATAGGGTACACCATATAAATGAACTGCTATGATTGCTTTAGGTGTTTTGCCTTTATTGATTCTCCCTTGAATAGCTAATTCCAAAGCAATAGGACAAATATTCCAAGTCTCTTTTTCGCTATCTACAAATATGGGTGTCGCACCTAAATATAAAATAGGATTTGCCGATGCTGAAAAAGTCATACTTTGGCAAATAACCTCATCACCCGCTTGCACACCTAATAAAATTAATCCTAAATGGATCGCCGCGGTTCCAGAGCTTAATGCACCAACCTGCGCTTGATTACCTAAATAGTTTTCTAAGTCTTTTTCTAATCCATTTACATTAGGACCTAATGGCGCTACCCAATTGGTATCAAAAGCTTCTTGTATGTATTTTTGTTCGGTGCTTCCCATATGTGGGGATGAAAGCCATATTTTATTTTGTGACATTACTTTTTATTAAAAATTATTTTTACGCAGCAATTGATGAATTATTTACATACACTATCAATGGAGTATCTATATATTAACTAAATTCAATACCTTATTCATTAAATTTGACGGGTTTAGCAGGAATACCTACAGCTGTACAATTATCTGGAATATTATGAGTTACCACAGCCCCCGCGCCAATTATTACATTTTTACCTATAATTATATTTTGTATAATGATTGCGCCAATCCCTATATGAGATGATTCTCCAACCTTAACACCTCCTCCTAAGGTAGCATTAGGGGCAACATGTACATAATCTTCTAAAACACAATCATGCTCTACAATTGCACCTGAATTAATAATACAATGGTTTCCAATAGTTGCATCGGCATTAATTACTGAAGCAGCCAAAACTTGACTTCCTTTACCAATTTTAGCATATTTCGAAACTACAGCTGAGGGATGAATAGTCATAATAAAATTAGATTTAAGTTGTTCTGCAATGTTTTTTCTATGCTTAGGATTACCAATTGCTATTATAGTATTTATTGTTTTGTAATCTTGATCTTTATTTCTTTTTTTTACTTTAATTTGATTTAAAAAATCTCCTTCAATCATGTCATCTATTACTTCGAAAATTTTATATTTAGCTTCATTTTCTATACAATCTAGAATTACTTTTGCATGTCCTCCTGCTCCAATCAACATAACTTTATCTGTACCACAGAAAGGTTCAATAGTTGCTTGATTTAGAGCATTTATACCCTCTGACTGTATTACTTTTTGTATAGTCCTAACTAATATCTTTAGATCCAACAAAAAAGAAAAATGTTCTACATACCAAACATCTAGCTCAAATTTTTTATCCCATTCAAGCGAATTTCTACCATTCACTTGTGCCCAACCCGTAATACCAGGCTTTACTTCATGGCGGCGGTTTTGAAATGGACTATATAAATGTAAATAATCGGGTAATAAGGGTCTTGGACCTATAATACTCATATCTCCTTTTAAGACATTAAATAACTGAGGAATTTCGTCTAAAGAAGTTTTTCTAATTATTTTTCCTATTTTGGTTAACCGTTCTTCATCGGGTAATAAATTTCCATTTTCATCTTTTTTGTTATTCATTGTTTTGAACTTGATGATGGTAAAAATTTTTCCGCTTTTACCAGGTCTTTTTTGCAAAAAAAAAGGATTTCCTTGATTCGTTAATGCTAAAAAAACTACTATTAAAAGCAACAAAGGGAAAAGCATTACTATTCCAACAAAGGAAAGAAAAACATCAATAATTGGTTTAAAAAACAGTCTATACATTTGCTTATAATCCTTTTTCTTTCATTATTTTTTGATATTCTAACAACAAAGCTTCCCAAACTAATTGTTGCTTATAATGAGAACTAATTCTTTCTCTAGCATTCTTTTGCAATTTATTTCTCCAGACTTCATCTCTTATCATTCTATGCATAGACAAATATAGTAATTCTTTATTTTTTGAAGGTACAATTGTTCCATTAACTCCTTCTACAATAATTTCATTACAGCCATTAACATCTGAAACAATAGATGGCAATCCCATTGCGCCAGCTTGCAATACCACATTAGGAAATCCTTCACGGTAACTTGGAAAAACTAAACAATGACTTATTGCAAAATAAGGCCTCACATCTTCTTGAAATCCAATGGGTATAATATTGATATTATTTTTTATTTGATAAAGTGTTTCAAGTTGCAAAGGATCTAGTTCTGATTCATAAGGCCCTACAAGAAGAAGTTTAGCATTTAAATTGGTGAGTTGGGAAAATGCTTGTACTAATTCATTAATTCCTTTATCTCCTACTAAACGACCTACAAAAATGAACAGAAAATCGGTTTCCTCTATTTTTAATCGCGTCTTTAGTTTTTCTTTTTCATCAAGAGTTACTTTCTCTGGGTCAAAATAAGAAGTGTTCACTCCGTTTATGTTGCCATTTGCTAATATAGGTAAAGGTTT
>NZ_CALFIG010000094.1 GCF_937876455.1 uncultured Flavobacterium sp. | reverse complement strand
GGTATCATGTTTGGGTTAGGCTGGGGGATTGTAGGTTGTTGTCCAGGGCCTATTTTTATTTTATTAGGGACAGGTATTTTATCTGTTTTTATTATTCTAATAGGCGCGTTGTTAGGAACTTATGTGTATGGTATTTTAAAAGATAAGTTGCCTCATTAATAGTATGTTAAAGTAATAAATGTTACACAAATTCATAAAAACTATTTGTAAATTTGTGTATTAAACAATGCAAAATGAAAACAATAGTTCATATACAAAATTTAAAATGTGGAGGTTGTGCGAACACCATCACTAAAAATTTAAGCGCTCTAGATGATATTTCAGATGTTGTAGTAGGTATAGAAGACTCGTCTGTAACTTTTGATTATACAGTCGAACATTCTTTAGAGTTAGTAAAAGAAACCTTAGCAAAATTAGGTTATCCAGAAGATGGTGAAGCGAACTCTTTAGGTTCAAAAGCAAAGTCAATGGTAAGTTGTGCTATTGGTAAACTAACATCATAAAAAAAAAAAAGTCCATTAATGGACTTTTTTATATAATTTCAGCACTTAAACCTGCTTCTAAAAGAGCAGAACAGATGGGTTTTAGTTTTTCTAGTTCTCCTGTTTTAACGGTACATTTTCCTTTGTAGTGTACTAGAATTGCACATTGTTCGGCTTGTTCCCAGGTGTGTTCGCAAACATACACTAGTGTTTCAATTACATGATCAAACGTATTTACATCATCGTTAAATAAAACTATTTCGTTGTTTAAACCAATAGATTCTTCTAACGCAATTTCTTCTTCAACTTGTTCTAATGTATTTATAAGTTTTCTAATGTACATTGTATTACAGTTTAATAAATCGTAAACTTACCCAATTATTTCGTTCTTTTTGATTGACATAGGTCAAACCTAATGCTTCACAACATGCTTGAATAGCCGAAATGTCTTCTGTGTAGAAACCACTTAATAATAATATAGCTCCCTGATTCATGCAAGTTACATAGGTTTCCATGTCATTCAATAAAATGTTTCTGTTAATATTTGCAATAAAAACATCATATTTTTGACCTTGATTTAATATACTAGCGTCGCCTTCATAAACAGAAATATGTTTACAGTTGTTACGCTCCACATTTTCAATAGAATTTAAATAACACCAATTGTCAATATCGATAGCGTCAATTGGTTTTGCACCTTTCATTTCGGCAAGTATAGCCAAAATAGCTGTGCCGCAACCCATGTCAATGGTTTTTTTATTTTCTACATCAAGTTCTATAAGATGTTGAATCATCATGTGTGTTGTTTCATGATGTCCTGTTCCAAAACTCATTTTTGGTTCAATTACGATTTCATATTTGGCATTAGTTGCTGGATGAAAAGGCGCACGAACATGACATATTCCGTCCACATCAATAGGAGAGAAGTTCTTTTCCCATTCTTCATTCCAATTTACTTGCGCAATTTCTTCAAATGTATAACTTATATTAAATTCAGTATTTTGTAGAATATAAATATCCTCTAAAATAGCATCATTCCAAAGCTCTTTTTGAATGTAGGCTGAAATACCTGTTTCGGTTTCAATAAAACTTTCAAAAGCTGTTTCGCCTAATTCCGCAATTAATATTTCTGAACCTAATTCTTTGGGTTCAATTGTAAAGTGGTAACCTATATATGTAGTTGACATGTTTTATTTGTTGTTAAAAGTTGGATGCAAGATGTTAAAATTTAGAAATTAAATTAACTGCATCTTTTATAATTTGCTATTCCTTTTTACCTTAATTAATATAATTTAGGAAATTTAGCAGGAAAAGCTTCGTGCATTATTTCATAAATTTTTTCATAGACATCTTCTACACTCGGTTTTGAGAAATAATCTCCATCAGTTCCATACGCAGGACGATGCGCTTTAGCTGTTAAGGTTTGTGGGGCGCTGTCTAAATGTTGGTAAGCGTTTTGGTTTTCAATAATTTCTTGTAAAATGTACGCACTTGCTCCACCTGGCACATCTTCGTCAATAACTACTAAGCGATTTGTTTTAGCAACAGATTTTACGATATCTTTTGAAGTATCAAACGGTAGTAGAGATTGAACGTCAATTAGTTCAATTTCAATTCCAATTTCGGCTAATTCTTTTGCAGCTTGTTCTATAATTCGCAAGGTAGAACCATACGAAACAACTGTAATATCTTTTCCAGAACGAATGGTTTCTACTTTACCAATAGGTGTTTTAAATTCGCCTAAGTTTGTAGGTAATTTTTCTTTTAATCGGTATCCATTTAAGCATTCTATCACAAGTGCGGGTTCGTCACATTGTAATAATGTGTTGTAAAATCCAGCAGCTTTGGTCATGTTTCTTGGAACCAATACATGAATGCCTCGTACAGCATTAATTATCATTCCCATTGGCGAGCCAGAATGCCAAATCCCCTCTAATCTATGACCACGTGTTCGTATAATTAATGGAGCTTTTTGACGGCCATGTGTACGATATTGTAAGGTTGCTAAATCGTCACTCATGATTTGAATAGCGTATAATAAATAATCTAAGTATTGAATTTCTGCAATTGGTCGTAATCCTCTCATAGCCATACCTATACCTTGACCTAAAATTGTGGCTTCTCTAATGCCTGCATCCGCAACACGATGTATGCCATATTTTTCCTGCATGCCTTCTAAACCTTGATTTACATCACCAATAGTTCCTGAATCTTCACCAAAAATCAAAGTTTCAGGATATTTTGCAAATAGTGCATCAAAATTATCTCTCAATACTAAACGCGCGTCTACTTCTTCTACTTGTTCGCCATAACTAGGTAATACTTCTTGTGAGTGTGAAACAGCTTGTTGAGATTCTGAATGTAGGTATGCGCTGTATTTTGGTTGAATTTTAGTTGTATAGTTAGTAATCCAATTGGCTAAACTAATTCTTGCTTCACCAGTAAGCATTCGCAAAACTTTTCGGGTAGTAACTAAAATATCTTTTCGTATAGGCTCTTTGATGGCTGCTAAATCGGTACTGTATTTTTCTATAAAAATTTTATTTTCAGAAGTTTGTGCTACTTGGTTTAAAAGCGCAACAGCTTCACTTACCTCATTTTTAATAGCATTAGTGAAATGAGTCCAAGCCACTTTTTTTCCTTCTAAAACTTCTTTTTTTGAATTTTTTTCAATGGTTTCAATTTCTTCAAGAGTAGCAATGTTATTTGCTACCATCCATTTTTTTAGTTGTGCAATACAGTCAAATTCTGTTTCCCAAGTTAATCGTTCAGCATTTTTATAACGTTCATGCGAACCAGAAGTAGAATGTCCTTGAGGTTGCGTTAATTCTTGCACATGAATCAAAACGGGTACATGCTCATTACGAGCAATTTCACTGGCTTTTTGATATGTGGCAACTAGAGTAGGGTAATCCCAGCCTTTTACTCTAAAAATTTCATATCCATTTCCTTGCTCATCACGTTGAAATCCTTTTAAAATTTCAGAAATATTTTCTTTTGTCGTTTGATATTTTGCATGTACAGAAATCCCATATTCATCATCCCAAACACTCATTACCATTGGCACTTGAAGTACACCTGCAGCATTAATAGTTTCAAAGAATAATCCTTCAGAAGTAGAAGCATTTCCTATGGTTCCCCAAGCTACTTCATTTCCTTTGTTAGAAAAATTATTTTCAGCAGGGATTTCAGCAACATTTCTATACGGTCCTTTCTCATATTTAGCTGCCCTTATTCTCCTAACCTCTTTCTAGAAGTTGTTGGGCATTAAAAACATCTCCAATCGCCCTAATTTATCCTTCTTGACATATTTGTTGAATCTCGCAAGTGCCCTTCGATATTTGTTGAATTTATCAATCAAGTTAAGATAGGGATGTCTTCTCAACTGTGTG
>NZ_CALFIG010000093.1 GCF_937876455.1 uncultured Flavobacterium sp. | reverse complement strand
ACTTATCGAAAAACTCAATAAGCTCCTACCCTTTAGGGTAGTGAGAACTTAACCCCCCTTTTTCTCTACAGAGTTGTAGACATTGTTTCTTTAATTGTTCAACATCTTTGCTAGATGCAATCAGTGAATAAACTACATGTACCATCATTGAAGGTAATGAAAAATATACGCAATATAAACTAATGTAAACAATTGTATATATCTTCCTTTAATGACATCTAGGAGGAGGTACAATTCTGTCCTAGACGAATGCTACATTGAAACTACAATGTAACGCAATAGGGCGTTAACCAATCACCCATACCGACTATCTGTCTTACAACAGAATCACCGACTACTTTTCTAAGTATGTTTAATGCACCATTTATGTCCGCATTAATTATTTGCCCACCACTAGATTTAAACAATCCCCTGTGGACTCGCTTACCACTGTAAGACTCATGCTTGCAGATAGGTTCAAAAGCTAACGCATCACATTTAGAAGTGTAACTTTCTTCATGCGTGATTACTTTAATCCCTAACCGTTTCGCTTTATAAGTAATTAAATCAATAAGTTTTGCATGTGGTATTTGACAAAATGTCTGGTTCGTTTTCTTTGACATAGAGGATTCATCCTTCCAGCCCTTGTTTTGACCGATGACAATTGTGCCAATATCATTCACAAAGCAATATTCAATCAAACTAGCACTAATCTTATGCATTTTATCATGCATATAATTATTACGGTTTGTGTATAAACTTCTGATTAACTTACTATTTTTCTTCTGCACTTTTCCAAGCCTAGTTTTTATTTTAGGCATCAGCGATTGTGCTTTCGCTAATTTTTTGTTAAAATCTTTATTGTAAGATTTAATGTGCTTGCCATTGTATAAGATAGCTTCCGCACCACTACTAACACAAGCCATGATACTATTAACACCCATGTCAACAGATATGTATTTGCTAGAGTCTAACAAAATTAAGTCTTCTTGTTCGTAGATAATTTCAATGGTACAATATCCCTTTTTTGGAATAATTCTACACTGGCACAAAACACCTTGAATGCGCTCAGGTTGTGGTATTTTAATTGCAATATCTTTTGCTAGCTTTAACATTCCGTTTTTTATGCTACAGCATTGATTTGTATAGATTAAATTAAACACATCAGAACGTTTATATCCAGGTAATTTAGGTCTACCAGTATATTTTTCTGGGCTTTGAGAATAATCTTTAATAGCATTAAAAAAACTTTTCCAATCCTTTTCAAGTAATTTTAATATTTGTTGGCTAGTTTGCGCCTTTAGCTTTCGATAGTTAATTTCACCATGCAAGTTTGGCAAGTCGTACATATATTGTTGTACATCTTTGTACCAGTGCATTTTACCATTAAAAATAAAATTCTGTCTAACCCAATATTGTGCTTGATTATATAAGTCTTTTGAAGCCTTAGATAGTTCGAGGAGTTGTGGCAAAAATTCGCCACGATAGTTAAAGCGATATGTATATTGTGAATATGCTAATCCATCTTTGTTTTTCTTTTTTGACACTATTTTCTCCTTTCTTTAATTTAAGAACTTATTATAGCATAGTTACTATTAGTTTGTCAAGTCTTTTTAAATTATTTTCCATATTTTTGTATAAATGTAGCAATATTGTAACACATGTATATATTACCTAGAAAAACATTAAGTTCAATTCTATGATTTTGTCACTACGTGTTACATTAGTTTATATTACATATATTTTTCTT
>NZ_CALFIG010000092.1 GCF_937876455.1 uncultured Flavobacterium sp. | reverse complement strand
AAACAGCAAATTGCCATTAAATAGTCATTGAAAACAATTGTGTAGAAGGCTCTTTTTCAAGAAGTTTAAGGTCGAAAGCCATACAAATATTTCTTACAAAAGCCTTTCCTTTTTCAGTAACATGCAGTGTGTTTAATTCTTTAGTGATTAACCCATCAAACTCCATTTCTTTTAAGTGTTCTAAAACATCATCAAGTTCTTCAAACTGCATTGTTTTTTGATTCCATGAAGTTTCAAAATGACACATTAAATTTAAGATATGTTTTCTTATTTTAATGTCTTTTTCTGTTAAATGATGGCCTCTAAAAACAGGTAATTCATTTGCTTCTAATCTTGCATAATAAGCTTCTAACGATTTTTCATTTTGGGCAAAACTAATCCAACTGTCACTTATGGATGACACACCTAGTCCTATCATCAATTTGGTTTTTGAAGCGGTATATCCCATAAAATTACGATGTAATTTTTGAGTTTTAAATGCATCATACATAGCATCTGTTTGTAGCGCAAAATGGTCCATACCTATTTCATGATAACCTATTTCTAATAATAGTTTTTTACCTTCTTCATAAATGGCTCTTTTTTTATCGTCTTTAGGTAAATCAACTTCCTGAAAACCACGTTGTCCATTTCCTTTTATCCAAGGCACATGCGCGTAACTATAAAGTGAAATTCGGTCTGGCAATAGTGCTTTCGTTTTTAAAATAGTATCTTTAATTCCTTCTACATCTTGAAAGGGTAATCCAAAAACCAAATCATGCCCAATAGAAGTGTAACCAATTTCTTTTGCCCAAAAAGATACTTTAGCAACGTTTTGATAAGGTTGAATGCGGTGAATGGCTTTTTGAACGACTAAACTATAATCTTGCACACCGAAAGAAACACGTCTAAACCCTAAATTATAAAGTGTTTGTAAATGTTCTTTTGTGGTATTGTTTGGATGGCCTTCAAAACTAAATTCATACCTATTAGCTTGAATTGCAATATCAAAAATACCGTTGATTAATAATTCCAAATTTTCGCTAGAAAAAAATGTAGGTGTACCTCCGCCTAGATGAATTTCTTTAATAATCGGTTTTTGATCAAATAAGTCACAATACAATTGCCATTCATTAAGTAAGGCTTTTATATAAGGTATTTCTACGTCGTGACGCTTAGTAATTCTTTTATTGCAACCACAAAATGTACATAAACTTTCACAGAAAGGAAGATGAATATAAAGACTTATTCCCTCTGCATCATTTGAAACCTTAAATGTCTCTTGAATAGATTTTTTCCAAGTATCTACATTGAATAATGATTCATTCCAATACGGTACAGTTGGGTAACTCGTATAGCGAGGCCCAGGTACATTATATTTTTGAATGAGTGATAACATATCATTTAATTTCGCTCAAAAATACTGTATCATAAATATATTAAAAATGATAAAATAGCAGAAGGTCAAATCACTGAATCTATCAAAATACTAAAAACAATCGGATTATATAGCAAACAACCACCTTCATCCAAAGCCGCAGAAATTATTTATAACAAATTTTTGAGTCAGAATTGAATTATAGACACCT
>NZ_CALFIG010000091.1 GCF_937876455.1 uncultured Flavobacterium sp. | reverse complement strand
AATAGGGAGCAATGTTACTTGTAAAAAATGAATAAGTATTCTTTTGTTTTTCAAAATTTAAACCTATTACATTTAAACCTATTTCATAATTATTTCCTAAACCTAAATCAAATGTTGTGTTATTTTGAATTACATCAGATGCAATATTTATCTGATGTTGGATAAATATTTTATTCTTTTCAGTAATATCTGAACTAGGAACATTAAAATAATTTTGTTGAGCATGTATGCTAATTCCTGATAAAATAAATAAAAAACTAATTATTCTTTTCATTCTGTAACTATTTTTTTCTATACCAATCAAAGAAAGTTAGATAGGATAGTCTTAATGTGGGATTGTCTTCTTGAATAGTGTTTGTATAATTCCAAATGTGTTGTTGAATATAACTTAATTGAATTTGATTGTTTTTGTTAATATTATAACCAATGCCGCCTATAATTCTATTTTGATTAAATAAAGTTGCACCCGCATTACTTCCTATATTTAAAAAGGCTTCATCGCCAATTGTTGCAAAAATTAATGTGTTCTTATCTTTTTTTACCACAGGAATGGTACACGAAATCATATAGCGCAAACGGTTTCTATAATCATAATGGTCTATATAATATTGATTTGTATTGTTATCTTTTACAGCAATACCTACAAATCTATTTTCATCTCTTAGTCTATGAGTAAGCTTTACGCTTTTTATAAAATGAGAATAAGTTCCTTGAATCCAAATGTGGTTTTCGGGAATTGATGTTTTATTTAAAGCAGGGCTGCCATACACATAAGTATTATAGTGACTGTATCCCACGCTTCCTATAAATTTTTTGTTAAATTGATAATCAAGAGAGGGTCTTATAAACCATTGTTGTTTTTCATTTAATCCATCGGCATATCGCATCGTAGCTTCAAGTGTAAACGAGGTTTTTTCGCTTAACATGTTTTTACCAACATAATGAAACCAAAGGTCATTATAACTGGTTTTTACTTGGCTAAATGCAATATGGGGGCATAACAAACCTATCAGCCCAATGAGAGCTAATAGGTAATTTAAGTTTTTTTTCATTTTTAATTAAATTTTAAGTGTAATTAAAAATCCTAAAGGTTAGAAAATTTATTTTTTCTGCCCGCTAATTCATGTGAAGATAATGGTTGATGTTTATCTAGTCCTTTAATAGTAACGGTACCATTATCAATACTTTCATAATCATGTTTAAACAAGTGTAAGCTTTCCATCACAGAGTGGTCTACTAGTTTTGTTTTTTTCAAATCAATAGTAACATTAAAGCCTGTGGGAATAGCGTCTAATTTACTTTTAATTCCTAAATAGTTTGTAAACACTGCTGCTTTATCTATTTCAACTAAATAGTTGTTTCCCTCAAATGAAACTAAAGTAGGTGCTTTAAATAATGAAGAAATAGGTGTTCCATTCACAAGGTGAATAATTATTTTTAATAACATACCTGCAGCTATACCCACTAATAAGTCTTCAAATAAAGTGAATGCAATGGTAACTAAAAAAATTGCTAATTGTTCTTTACCAATGTGAAATGTATGTGCAAATTCTTTGGGATGTGCTAATTTAAATCCTACACCAATTAACATAGCAGCTAATGCTGGTTTTGGAATTAAATCGCTAAAAAAAACAGCTAGTAATAAAAATAATAAAATAAATAATCCATGGAAGAAGTTTGCCCAACGTGTTTTACCACCATTATTAACATTAGCAGATGAACGAGCTACTTCTGAAATCATAGGTAAACCACCCAATATTCCAGCAAAAATATTACCAATTCCTACGGCAATTAAATCTTTATTGTAATTAGACTTTCTTTTAAAAGGATCTAACATGTCAATTGCTTTTACAGTTAGTAGCGCTTCTAAACTTCCAACTAATGCAAACATGATAACATATTTAATAAATGCACCAGTTTGTGATAAACCACCAAAGCTAACATTTATAGCTAAAATATCTATTAATCCTTTTCCGAAATGAACAAAATATTTTGGAATGCCTTTGTCATCTACTATATTTTGTAAACCTAATGCAAATGATAATGGAATTGAAACTAATAAAACAATTACTGGTGCTGGAATTTTTTTAGCAAAGCTGTTTTTTAACATTGGCCACCCAAAAACAATTAGTAAACTTACTAAACCTACAAGCATTGCTGTAACATTTGGATGTGACAACGTATTAGGAATAGCACTAATTAATTCTAAAGGTTCAACCATTGGCTTTCCTTCATGTGTTAAAGGGTTTTGACCTAATAAACCATGAATTTGTTTACTGATAATGATGATTCCAATTGCAGCTAACATGCCGTGTACAGCAGAAAGTGGAAAGAAATCACTCAGTTTTCCGAATTTTAGTAGCCCAAAAAGTACCTGTAAAATGCCAGCTACAACTACCGCTCCTAAAGCGTATTTCCAACCTTGTTCACCACCTCCAAATTCTGCAACAGAACCTGCTACAATTACAATTAATCCAGCAGCGGGACCTTTAATAGTTAAAAGTGAACCAGCAAAGAAAGACACTATAATACCGCCTATAAGTGCGGTTATTAAACCATAGATAGGTTCAAAATCTGATGCTTGAGCAATTCCCATACTCAAAGGCAAGGCTAATAAAAACACTAAAAATCCTGATAGTGCGTCAGCTGAAAAATTTTCTTTTAAACCTGCTAATCCATCAGCAGGTATATGATTTTTAATTTTTGAATTCATATGTTGAATATTTTTTAATTAAGATGATTTATAAGGTAATTCATGGTAGGTTTTTATGTGAGGACCCAAAAATAAGCGTGTATATATTCTAACTCCAGCAATCCCTGATACGACAAAACTACTTGCTACAAAAAAAGCTAATAAAATTTGTGTGCTTTCAATGTGGCTAAACAATAGGTCTTCGCCAATGAATGTTGAGGTAATAGGAAAACCTGTTACGCCTAGGGCAGCTAATAAAAATAGAAAAGCAAATTTGGGATGTTCATATACATGTCCTAAATATTGATTTAATAGAATTCTTTTTTCTAATTTTTTTAATTTTAATAAAGCTAGATATCCTAAAACTCCAGCAATCAAAATACCTGTGATATACATCGTTACTTCAAAAAAATCTATTTTTTCATTAAATAGAATAGCTAAAACAATCCAAAAGTGATTAAATACAATTAATAACCAAGCTACAAAAGGACTTTTTCGTTCTGAAAAAGATTTAAAAACAAATACTAAACCAATAAAGGCAAATAGTTCTGGTAAGAAATCTTTAACTTGAACAGGAATTTCTTTTTGAAATATATAAAACAACACTCCAATGAAATAAGTGGGTAAGAAAAAGAAAATAAGCTTTTTAAAATTAAGAAAGTCAAGTGATTTACCTATGATTTTTAAAGGTCTCCAAAGTAAAAAGTTAATTAATCTTTCTAAATTAAATTCTTTGACGCTCCAAACATATAAAGCATATTCAAATTTCTTTGGAAGCGAATCTTCAAAAGTATGTTCTTTAGGTTGAAAATTATAAAATTGCTCTCTAATCAAGTAACTTACAACAGAAGGCGATACTAACAATTGGTATGTTCTTAAAAATGCATTTCCTGCAAAGTGGAACAAGGCCAAATTATCAAAACCTAATGCAATTTCGATAAAAATTAATCCAATTTGTGATATAGAACTATAAGCCACCTGACTCTTTACCGAAGACTGTACTCTTGCCATAAATGAGGTTAAGATACTTGTTACAAGTCCCATTATACCAATGGCAATTCGAATTGAAGTTTGATGTTCCCAAAAAGGAAATGTGCGTAACATTAAGAATACACCTAAATGAACCGATAAGGAACCATAAAAAATAGCGCTCGATGGTGTAGGTCCTTCCATCGCTCTTGGCAACCAAGAGGAAAAAGGCACTTGTGCAGATTTTACTGCTGCAGCACAGGCTATACAAAGCGCAACAAACGAGCCAATTAAGGTGTGATTTTGCAAATGTTCACTAACTAATTCGTAGCTATGTAATTTCATAAACGTAATGTTTTCATGAAATAAGTGATGACTTGCCCACATAGCTAAAATAATGCCCACATCACCAATTCTATAAATAGAAAAGACTTTAAATGCGTTTTTTACAGGCAAATAACGTTCTCTATAAAAAGCAATTAACAAGAAAGATGAAATTCCTATGATTTCCCAACCAATAAAAAGGGTTTCAAAATTGCCTGATAGAATGGCTAAATTATATCCAAAAAAGAAGAATAAAACGGTCATAAAAAAACGTTTGTACCCTTTTTCTCTGTGTAAGTAATACCTGCTGTATGTTGTTATCATTGACGTTAATAATGCGCCTATAAACAAATAGACAGCGGTTACTTTATCAAAGAAAAAATCTATAAAAAACTCATAATGAGTTGTTTTTACAACAGATAATTCCATTAAATTAAGATTATGTGCACCATTGCTTATCCAATAAATGATGAAGGCACATAATGTTACAAGTTGCGTAACTACGGTTCCAAAAGCTGTCCAAGACAAAAGAGATTCTCTTTTTTCTGGAAGCCAAAAACTGATAAAAAACCCAGCTAATGGAATCAAAATAAATACTAATAAAAATTCATTTGTCATCTTAGTTCGTTTTATCAATTAAACATATGGCTAAATTTTCACTACTTGTTTGTGTGTAAGGTAATGTATCTGATAGTGTTTTTATAGGCACTTCAATAGGGTGGTATAGCTCAAATTTTTCATTTTCAAAACGATATAATTCTCCGTCATTAGGATTTAAGACTACTAAATTTACCCATTGGTTACAAAACCATTCATATGTAGCAGGATTTTTTGTAATAGCATAGTTAACGGCTTCAGGTGTATGCTCAACAATAATTAATAAACGCACAGGGTCATGTACTTCTATCATTTGACTAGGAAGTCCAGGACGTAAGTCACCATCAATTCCATTTGCAACACCTATAAGTCCCATAACATTGTGTGGTAATTTTGAACCAGCGCCAAGTTTGTGGTTGTCAACTCTAGAGAAATAATATTCTAAATTAATTCCACCACCTACGGGTGCTACTGCGCCTAAAATACCAGCCAAATAGTCGCCAACAGGATCCACTCGATAATCAAATGAATTTAAGAATGAACGTCTATCTAAAAATAATTGTTCAGAAACAGTTCGTCTTCCTACAATACACATAGCATTTGTGGCGTGATTTAATTCGGGTCTAGGTTCAAATAACGATACAGAACGATTTCTAATCTTATCATGAATAGCACTGATAGAATCGTTTGAATTAATTGTGTCAAATCGTCTAGACCGTTCTTTAGCGTTTCTGTCTAAAGCTTTTATAAAAATTGTTTTATAATGATGATGATGTCCAGTATTAATTTCATTTAACA
>NZ_CALFIG010000090.1 GCF_937876455.1 uncultured Flavobacterium sp. | reverse complement strand
AGTATCTTTAGTTTATTTTTAAGAACGTATTTCTTTATTTATTTTAAGAAACTTTCGATTTTATCATCTAATTTTTTTAATCGTTCAAAAGCATCATCCAAATCTGAACTTTTATCTATTTGCTTTTGTTCAATTTGAGAAGCAAATTGTAAGGCACACATGGCTAATACATCTTGCTTATCTCTTACGGCATAGCTTTCTTCAAATTTACGTATCGTAGCATCAATTTTTTTTGAAGCGGTACGTAACCCTTCTTCTTGTGAGGTTTCCACTGTTAATGGATACACCCTGTCTGCAATCGATATTTTAATTTTTAACTTTTCTGTCATTTTATTCAGAAAGTTGTGCTATACAATAATCAATCTCTCTAATTAGAGCGTTTATTTTCAGCTTTGTTTCTCGTTTATATTCTTCACTGCCTAGAAGAGAATTGGTAATTTTTAAGCTTTCAAGCTCTTGTTCTAATGTGCGAATAGTTTTTTGTTTCTCTTGCATCATCTCTTTTACAGCATTGACTTCTTGGGTTAAATCTTGATTTAACTTCTCTAAATTCTCCAATTTTTTTGATAATTTGAAGAATTTAACTTCAAGAGAATCAATTACTTTTGATAATTCACTCATTACTACCAAATTTCTTTTCTTGATTTTACAAATTTAGAATTACTAATTTAAAATTCAATGTTTTTTTAGAAAAATTTACATCTTTTTTTTAAATAAGTACTAAATGTTTAGTAATCAGCAGTATGTTTGCTTTTTATGAAGTCTACAATTAGGGTCGCTATTAATTTTCCTGTTAAATGATTGTTGTTAGAATGGTCTAAATCAGGTGCTCCTTCACAAATATGAAAATAACTTGCTTGTTCTTCTTTGCCAAAGAAATGAATAAAATGTCTGGCTTTTTCTATGCTAAACCCGCTTAATGTCATAGCACTACTGTAAATGCCTGGCAACGCATCCAGATCTAGTTCTATTCCAAAAGGTGTGTCATTTATGAATTTTAAAGCGCTACCTAATTCTGAGGTAAAACTCTTTTCTTTTCTAACAGCAATTTCTTCGTAGGTGTTATATTTTATGCGTTCGGTTATAGATTTAATTGTATTAAAAACACTTTTTGAAACAAAATTTTCATGTAGTCCAAAAATGAAATATTTTTTTAAAAATCCATCTTCAAAGGCGTAAGTAAAACCATTTCCACTATGTCTACCTTCCATAATTCTAAAATCAGTATGGGCATCAAAATTTATAGCATTAATAGGTTTTCCTTTGGCTAATGCTAATCCTTTTATATTTCCATAGGCATTATTGTGGCCTCCACCAATTATTATAGGAATTTTACCTGCTTTTATGACTAAACAAATTAAATGAGAAACCTCTTTATCTATTCGCTCTACCAGTTGAAAAAGTTGTTTTCGTTCTTCTTTATTACTTGTACTTAGTTTTAAAGCAATAGCCATTTCTTCTGAAAAATCTAATTCGCCTAATGCAATTAGTTCGCTTCCTTTACAAAATTTATTATGCTGAAAGTTTACTAAACTTTTTAGCGCACAACTAAATGCTGAAGCCGTTCCAATTCGACCTAAATTTGCTTTTACTCCAATATCTTCGGGTAAGCCAATGAGTACAAATTTTGCTTCATTCATTTTTAAAGATTCATAAACATCTTCATTTTGAGGAAGCGTTATAATTTTTTCGCCAAATTTTACTTCACCGCTTCTGTGTTGGGTAATTTTAGCTAAATCAGTGCTACTAAATAGTTTTAATTTTTCCATATGGATGTTAAATCTGTTGACAAATATACTATTTCAATAAAGAATACGTTTATTTTAGTAGTAAATTTAAAATTAATTTTATTTTTGCAATAAACACAATCAAATCTAAAAAAAATGAATCTATCACAATCAAATTCTAGAAACTCTGGGTTGAAAGCTATTATAGTAATTCTCTTTTTACTTTTATTAGGTAGCTTGGCTTATACGTATAAGTTGCAAACAGAAACTACAGAAGCAACTACTAAGTTAACTTCTGATAAACAAAAATTACAGACAGAATTAGAAGCTAAAATTGCAGAATATAATACCGCTATTGCCGACAATACGGCTTTGAAAGGGGAATTAGAAGAAGAGCAAGCAAAAATGGTAGAACTGTTAGAGAAATTAAAAAAATCTGAAGGAGACGCATCGTCATTAGCTAAATTTAGAGTTCAATTTTCACAATTAAAACGTGATATGAATAATTTAGTAGCAGAAAATAATTCTTTAAAAGAGAGAAACACAAAGCTTTCAAAAGATTTAGATAGTACATCTACAGAATTAAATGTTGCTAAAACATTAAATGATACATTGAAAAATAGTAATAGTAAATTGGCTAAAACAATTGAAAAAGGACAAAAATTAGCTTTATTAAATTTACAAATGCTGGCTGTTAAGCAAAAAAGCTCTGGAAAACAAATACCTACCGATAAAGCAAGTAAAGCAGATGTGCTAAAAGTAAGCTTTTCCATTGCTGAAAATCAGATTGCTAAAAAAGGAGACAGAACCTTTTACGTACAAATAATTGACAGTAAAAGTAATGTGTTAGGGGATAAAAAAGGTGAAAATTTGAATGGAAATTTCTTATCCTATAGTTTTTTAAAAACGATTAAGTATGAAAATAAAACTACTCAAATTCAAGAGGATTTACCTGTTAAGAATTTGAAAGAAGGTACGTTTTTTGTAAATGTATTTGATAAAGATGGAAATGTAGTAGTTAAATCTTCATTTGATTTAAAATAATTCCCTTGGAATAACCTAAAAAAAAGGGAGCAAATTGCTCCCTTTTTTTTATTCTGTTTTTGGTTTAATTTCATTAAACTTTTCATTCACTTTTTTCCAGTTGATGACATTGTAAAAAGCCTCAATGTAATCTTTACGTTTATTTTGATATTTTAAGTAATATGCATGTTCCCATACATCTAATGCTAGTATTGGTTTTCCTTTTTGTTCGGCATTCGGCATTAATGGATTATCTTGATTAGTAGTTGTTGTAATTACTAATTTACCATTCATGTCAACTATTAACCAAACCCAACCTGAGCCAAAAATTTTGTTTGCCTTTTCTGAAAATTGTTTTTTAAACTCATCAAATGAACCAAAATCTAAAGTGATTTTTTCTGCTATTTCATCAGTTGGTTCTGTAGCATTTTGACCCAAAATTTCAAAAAATAAATTATGGTTATAATATCCCCCTCCGTTATTTCTTACATCTGAATTTTTAGAATCTAATTTTGCTAAAATTTCTTCAATGTTTTTATTTTCTAATTCAGTTCCTTTTACAGCAGCATTTAATTTGTTGCAATAATTTACATGATGTTTAGAATAGTGAATTTCCATTGTTTTAGCATCAATGAAAGGTTCTAATGCATTGTAAGCATACGGTAGTGGAATCATTTGAAATGGGCCATCTGGATCTTCAGCTTTTACATCATCTGGGTCTCCAACTTGTTGTGAGACTGCTTTTTCTGGTTCGGGTATGGTTACTTCTACTAAGTCTTTATCTTTTTTGCAACCCCCAAAGGTTAATAGAGATAAAAACAATATTCCTGTTTTTAGTGTGTTCTTCATTTTAAGTAGTATTTAGATTCTTTACAAAATTAAAAAAAGATACACATTACTGTATATCTTTTAATAATTGATTTATGATTTCAATGTATTTTTCTTTTGCTTCGTCAGGAGAAATATGTTTGACTTGCATCCATGCATTTATTTTAAATGCATTTC
>NZ_CALFIG010000089.1 GCF_937876455.1 uncultured Flavobacterium sp. | reverse complement strand
TCTGGTTTGGAGGCAATTAGGCTTAAAATATCATCAGAATTTGGGGAGTCTAAAACAGCTTCCAGCACTTCGGCAATATCTTTTCTCTCTGCCTCGCTAATATCCTGGCCACCAAAACATATATTATTTGCTACATCAACAACAGCTTTCTTTTCTTGAGTTAAACTAGGTGGGGCCTCCCTATCTGGTATTTCTGGAGCTATTGCTATAGTAAATAAATCTTTTCAACCCGAACAACCCATAAAGGCAACTTTAATAAAAGTAGAAGATGCGTACCAATCATTTTCTAAATTATTAGAATATTACAATCAAATTAAGTTAATGAAATCGGGTATAGAACAGCCTTCTGTTATATCGGAAGGAGTTACTTATGGATCAGATTTATATTTGGGAAGTTTCAGTTACATTGGTCAAAATGTAACAATTGGTAATAATGTGAAAATTTATCCCAATTGTTTTATTGGTGATAATGTTGTAATAGGTGATGGTTGCGTCTTTTTTGCAGGCGTTCGTATTTACTCAGAAACAGTTATTGGTTCGCGGGTTACAATCCATTCAGGCACTATATTAGGCGCTGATGGTTTTGGTTTTGCACCACAAGAAGATGGAAGTTATAAAAAAGTTCCACAGATTGGCAATGTAATTATTGAAGACGATGTAGAAATCGGATCTTGTGCCACAGTAGACAGAGCTACATTAGGTTCTACAATTATAAGAACGGGTGTAAAATTGGATAATCAAATTCAAGTGGCACACAACGTAGAAATTGGTGCACATACTGTTATAGCTGCACAAACTGCTATAGCAGGTTCAACAAAAATTGGTAAAAATTGTATGATTGGTGGACAAGTGGGTATTGTGGGGCATATTACCATTGGTAATGGTGTTAAAATACAAGCACAATCGGGAGTAGGTAAATCACTAAAAGATGGTGAAACTGTTCAAGGTACGCCAGCATTTGGATATGGTGATTTTAGCAAATCTTATGTACATTTTAAAAATTTACCTAAGATTGTTAGAGAAATTGAAGATTTAAAAAAACATAATATAAAGTAAACTATGGTGAAGCAAACTACCATTGGAAAAGAAATTTCATTAACAGGTGTTGGACTACATACGG
This sequence comes from uncultured Flavobacterium sp., assembly GCF_937876455.1. Classification (GTDB taxonomy): domain Bacteria; phylum Bacteroidota; class Bacteroidia; order Flavobacteriales; family Flavobacteriaceae; genus Flavobacterium. The sequence goes on along the minus strand of NZ_CALFIG010000089.1, from coordinate 6,417 downwards.
GTCAAGAAGTGACCATGTCTTTTAAACCAGCTCCTATTAACAATGGAATTACATTTGTGAGAATGGACTTAGAAGGGCAGCCTGTTATTGAAGCAGATGCAACTTATGTTGTAAATACACAGCGTGGTACTAATTTGGAAAAATTAGGTGTAATGATTCAAACGCCTGAGCATGTTTTAGCTGCGGTAATTGGTTGTGATATTGACAACATAATAATTGAACTTAACGCATCTGAATTACCAATAATGGATGGTTCATCAAAATATTTTGTTGAAGCTATAGAAAAAGTAGGTATTATAGAACAAGATGCTTCTCGAAAAGTATATGTTGTCAAAGATGTAATTTCATATACAGACGAAGCAACAGGGAGTGAAATCACTGTTATCCCTAGTGATCATTATTGCGTAACGGCTATGGTAGATTTTGGCACTAAAGTACTTGGTACGCAAAATGCGACAATGAAAAACTTAACTGAATTTAAAACAGAAATCGCTGACTGTAGAACGTTTAGTTTTTTACACGAGTTAGAAGCGCTTTTAAATAATGGTTTAATAAAAGGGGGTGACTTAAATAATGCCATTGTTTATGTTGACAAAGAAATTTCCGATGAAACTATGGAAAATCTTAAAAAAGCCTTTAACAAAGATAAAATATCAGTTAAACCAAATGGAATTTTAGACAATTTAACATTGCATTATCCAAATGAAGCTGCTCGACATAAATTATTAGACGTTATAGGTGACTTAGCGCTAATTGGAACAAAAATTCAAGGAAAGGTAATTGCAAATAAGCCAGGACATTTTGTCAATACACAATTTGCTAAGAAAATTGCTAAAATTATTAAAATTGAAGAACGCAATCAAGTTCCTACATACGATTTAAATAAAGAACCTCATTTAGATATTCATGGTATCATGAATCTGTTACCACATCGTCCGCCATTTTTATTAGTTGATAAAATATTAGAATTATCGGATACACACGTGGTAGGGTTGAAAAATGTAACAATGAACGAACCTTTCTTTGTAGGACATTTTCCTGGAGCGCCAGTTATGCCAGGGGTATTACAAGTTGAAGCTATGGCGCAAACCGGTGGTGTTTTAATTTTAAGTACAGTTCCAGATCCTGAAAATTATTTAACGTATTTTATGAAAATTGATAATGTTAAATTTAAAAGTAAAGTATTGCCAGGCGATACCTTAATTTTTAAATGTGATTTAATTTCTCCTATTCGAAGAGGCGTTTGTCACATGCAAGCTTATGCTTATGCAAATGGAAAGTTAGTTTCAGAGGCAGAACTGATGGCGCAAATAGTAAAAGTAAAAAACGATTAAATTATGAATCAACCATTAGCATATATACATCCCGGAGCAAAAGTAGCTAGAAACGTAGTGATTGATCCTTTTACAACGATACACAATAATGTTGAAATTGGAGAAGGAACATGGATAGGCTCAAATGTAACTATCATGGAAGGCGCTCGAATTGGTAAAAATTGTAATATTTTTCCAGGAGCAGTAATTTCCGCAGTGCCACAAGATTTGAAATTTGGAGGAGAAGATTCGTTAGCTATTATTGGAGACAACACTACTATTCGTGAATGTGTTACCATAAATAGGGGAACTGTTGCTTCTGGTAAAACTGTTATTGGAAATAATTGTTTAATTATGGCTACAGCTCATATTGCTCACGATTGCCATATTGGAAACAATGCTATTATTGTTAATGGCGTGGCATTAGCAGGTCATGTAACGGTAGGTAATTTTGCAGTTATAGGTGGGCTTGCAGCTGTACATCAATTTATTTCTATTGGTGACCATGCAATGATATCTGGTGGAAGTTTAGTTAGAAAAGATGTACCACCATTTACAAAAGCAGCAAAAGAACCTCTTTCTTATGTGGGTATTAATTCTGTCGGATTAAGAAGAAGAGGATTTACTACCGAAAAAATAAGAGAGATTCAAGACATATATAGAACCTTATATCAAAAAAATTATAATACTACTCAAGCGTTGAGCATTATTGAAGCAGAAATGGAAGCTACACCTGAACGTGATGATATTATTCATTTCATTAGAAATTCCTCACGTGGTATTATGAAAGGTTATACAGGAAGTGCATTATAAATTAAAATTAAAATTAAAATTAAAATAAATAAACCATTATGGCTACAACAGCAGATATTAAAAACGGGTTATGTATAAAATTTAACCACGATATTTATAAAATTATAGAGTTTTTACATGTAAAACCAGGTAAAGGACCAGCTTTTGTAAGAACTAAATTAAAATCTTTGACTAATGGAAAAGTATTAGATAATACATTTTCTGCAGGACACAAAATTGATGTAATTCGTGTAGAAACACATACATTCCAATACTTGTATAATGAAGGGGTTGATTTTCACTTTATGAATACCGAATCTTTTGAACAAATTACATTAAATAGAGATGTATTAGATGCTCCTGATTTATTAAAAGAAGGAACAAATGTAATGGTGCAGATAAATACTGAAACAGACATGCCAATTGCAGTTGATATGCCGCCAAGTATTATTCTTGAAGTTACTTATGCTGAGCCAGGTGTAAAAGGAAATACAGCAACTAATGCTACTAAACCTGCAACAGTAGAAACAGGTGCATCAGTAAACGTGCCTTTGTTTATTAATGAAGGAGATAAAATTAAAATCGACACGGCTACTGGAAAATATATGGAAAGAGTATAGTTAGCGTACTTAGTAACTAGTGAATTTATATTTTAACTAGAAATTCACTGTGTATGATTCACTAATAACTAAGAAAAAATGAAATTTAACAAAGTATATACGTTAAGACAAATTGCAGAAATCATCAATTCTAAATTTATAGGAGCTGATGATTTTCCTGTTTTAGGTATGAATGAAATTCATGTGGTAGAACCAGGAGACATTGTATTTGTTGATCATCCAAAATATTATGAGAAAGCTTTACAATCTGCCGCTACAATTGTATTAATTAATAAAGAAGTGGCGTGTCCAGAAGGAAAAGCCTTATTAATTTCTGATGATCCTTTTAGAGACTTTAATGTGCTAACTACTTATTTTCGACCATTTACAAGTAGTAATGTCGCTATTGCTACTACAGCTAAAATTGGCGAAGGAACGGTAATACAACCAAATTGTTTCATTGGAAATCAGGTGTCAATTGGAAAAAATTGTATCATTCATGCCAATGTAACTATATATGATCATTCTATCATAGGTGATAATGTAATTATTCATTCAGGAACTATACTTGGTGCCGATGCTTTTTATTATAAAAAACGCCCTGAAGGCTTTGATCAATTGTTGTCTAACGGTAGAGTAGTGATAGAAAATAATGTAGGGATAGGTGCGTTATGTACAATAGATAGAGGTGTTACAGGAGATACAACTATAGGCGAAGGAACAAAAATTGATAACCAAGTGCATATAGGCCATGACACTCGTATTGGAAAAAAATGTTTAATTGCAGCACAAACAGGAATAGCGGGTTGTGTTATTGTCGAAGATGAAGTAACGCTATGGGGTCAAGTAGGTACTACAAGTGGTATAACAATAGGTGAAAAAGCCGTAGTGTTAGGTCAAACAGGTGTTACCAAGTCAATTGAAGGTGGAAAAACGTATTTTGGCACCCCAATTGAAGAATCACGAGAAAAATTAAAACAATTAGCCAATATTAAGAAGATACCGAGTCTAATTGCTAAATTAAAATAAGGATATTAATTTAGCAAAACTATTTAAAAAAAGGTCTGAAAAAATTCAATTATTTCTACCAAAAAACTTACTTTTGCTACACATTTAAAAAATAAATAACATCATGAGTGTTTTAGTAAATAAAAATTCAAAAATAATTGTTCAAGGTTTTACAGGAAGTGAAGGTACATTTCATGCCTCACAAATGATTGAATATGGAACAAACGTAGTAGGTGGTGTTACACCAGGAAAAGGAGGTTCAACACATTTAGATCGTCCTGTTTTTAATACTGTTAAAGATGCTGTTGATAAAGCAGGAGCAGATACTTCAATTATCTTTGTTCCACCAGCATTTGCTGCAGATGCTATTATGGAAGCTGCTGATGCAGGTATTAAAGTAATTATTTGTATCACTGAAGGAATTCCAATAGCTGATATGATTAAAGCTTATGATTTTATAAAAGGAAAAGATTGTAGATTAGTTGGCCCTAACTGTCCAGGAGTAATCACTCCAGAAGAAGCAAAAGTAGGTATTATGCCAGGTTTTGTTTTCAAAAAAGGTAAAGTTGGTATTGTTTCAAAATCGGGTACATTAACATATGAAGCTGCGGATCAAGTTGTTCGTCAAGGTTTTGGAATTACAACAGCTATTGGTATTGGTGGTGACCCAATTATTGGAACAACTACAAAAGAAGCCGTTGAACTATTAATGAATGACCCAGAAACAGAATTAATCATTATGATTGGTGAAATTGGAGGGCAATTAGAAGCTGATGCTGCAAAATGGATTAAAGCTGATGGCAACAGAAAACCAGTTGTTGGATTTATTGCTGGTGAAACAGCTCCTAAAGGAAGAACAATGGGTCATGCAGGCGCTATTGTAGGTGGTGCAGATGATACTGCAGAAGCCAAAAAACGTATCATGAAAGAAAATGGTATTTATGTAGTGGATTCACCTGCAGAAATTGGTAAAAAAGTAAAAGAAATATTAGGATAATCAACAGATACTTTAAGTATCCAATACAAATCATAAAGCTCCATCGGTTTTACACTAGATGGAGTTTTTAATTTAATAAACTATATGTATAAAGAGTTAAAAAAATTTAAAAGTACAAATCATTTTAATTACACTACAGACGATCAGTTAGATCAAGTATGTAATGCTCCAGAATTGGGTGCAGGTATATTTTTAGTGTTTGATGTAAAAGGAGAAGAAAAAACGTTACTAATGGTTGGTTCAACAGGAACTGTACAAAATAATGGAGATTTAAAAGCTAAAAATGGAGGTCTTTTTGATAAGATTGTGAATGGCAGTCAATTTACAAAATCTGCCAGAAAATTTTCATGGCCTACGCAAATGAAAAAAGAAGAAATAACAGCGTTAGAAGTGCATTGGTATGAAACATTTAATGCAAAAAATAAAAGCATTCCTACTTTTGTTGAAGCACAAATACTTCAATTGTTCTTCGAAGAAAATAATTGTCTTCCTAAGTGGAATGTTGCTTTTTAAAAATAAAAAAGTCCCGATATATCGGGACTTTTCTTTTATAACTATTTTATTATCTAATTAATTAGGAAAAGGGTTTGACCATTTTGTATTCGTATAAACATCAGTTCCTGAAAGGGTTTTCAGAAATGCAATAACTGCATTTACTTCTGTTGCTGTTAAGTTTAATTGTTGTCCAACTCCACCAGGCATTAATCTTGGATCTAAATTTGTATTTCCGGGTGCAATATTAATTGTACCATAGTGGCCAATGGCTTGTTGAAGTGACGTAATCACACCTGTATGCATCATTTGTCCGTTTGTAGTACCATCCACTTTTACTAAATTTCTTAAAGAAGGCGCTTTTGTATTTGTTATATCAATACCTGTTCCAGAAATAGTACCAATGATACCATTATTTTTTGTTAACGGGTCAATATCAAACTCAGGTGCTCTATGGCAACCTGCACAACCTAAACCTCCTCCAGTTCTTGAACCGTTTGCATCAAAAGTAGGAGGGGCTAAGAATAAATTTTTACCTTGATTTTCTTGTGCTGTAAAGTTTGTAAATGGTGCACCGTCGTTTGGCGCTGTTGCACGACCTGCATCATATTTTGAATCAAAAGATTGAATACTTCTAATGAATTGTGCTAATGCATTTTGAATTCTAGCTTCAGTTATGGTTTCAGTTCCATAAACAAATTTGAAAAGTTCTTTATAATATCCAACAGCGCTCAATTTTATAATTAAATCGGAAAAAGACTGGTCTCCATTTAAGCCACTATAACCCATTTCTCCATGGTCTTTAATTGGCATAGTAGTTTGTGTTTCTAAATTGGCTGCGCGTTCATCCCAAAAATACTTTAGTTCGGTCGCAAAACGGTTATTAACTAAACGCATAGAATGCCTCCCGGTTGTTGCATTTACCCCTTGACTAGCAATAGCATCATCACCAAAGGCTAATGCTTGTTTATGACAACTTGCACAGGCAATGCTGTTACTTGTTGATAATTTCTTATCATAAAACAAAACACGTCCTAAAGTTGCTGCTTTATCGGTAATTACATTTCCATTAGAATTGTCTTTTGTTATGTACCCTGGCACGGTTTGATTCGCGTAATTTTGTAAATTATTTAAATCTAAATTAGCACCAAAAGCGGCAACTACATTTGGATAGGAATCTGTCGGCAGACTTTCATAGTTGTCCTCTTTATTACAA
>NZ_CALFIG010000088.1 GCF_937876455.1 uncultured Flavobacterium sp. | reverse complement strand
TAAATGGAATAAAAAAAACCACCAAATTTCTCAGGTGGCTTTCTGGTATAACTATGTTAGCGGCAAGCGTAGGACACCTACCAATTGCGACCATTGCTTTTCCAAATTTCTCTGATGTATTCCCTCACTCTTACATAAAAATCAGATGTCGGTTTATGACCGAATTTAATCACACCAATATCGAGTATTTCCGTGATCATATAATCAGCCATTTCACAGGCTTCACTAAATACATCAAATTCGTTGAACTTGTCTATTATTTTACGAGCTTCTTTTAAAGCCATTTCATCCAATGAAGGATATTCGCCAGCCGCTAACAGCACATTGCCAATAGCGGGGGTTTCGTTTGTTTTTGATACTTCTGACATCTTATTGAATTTTGTTGTTAAGCCGAACATTTTTAGTTCTAAGTCCCCGCCATCGGCAATCTGCGAGAACGTTAGCGGTAATGCCAGCCGACCCACAAGCCGACTGACATATTACCATAATTTTAGTATCTAAGGTTAACTTTTTCACGTCTGCGATAGTTATAAATTTCTTCAATCAAAGAAACATACTGCTTGCTGTCGTTACAGTCTGTTAATGCTGATGGTTGGTTTTTTACCTTTTGCAAAAATTCCGTAAACTCAAATTGTGGCTTATCAAATAAGTAAAGCATAGCATAAACAAATGCCCTTCTTTTAAAACCATCGTAAATATCTTTAAATAGCCAAATTTTTTCTGCTCTATGTTCAGCTTCTTCAAGATGAGTAATTTTAAAATTACCGTTTTTAAAGTCTTCAAATATATTTCCTCCACCTGTATTAACCCCAGTTAGCATAGCCATACATTCGTTATGACCTAACTGATATTTTTCTTTGAACTTTTTATACTGCAAATAGTTTTTGTTTCCTAAATTGCAATAACCAGTTAAATAATCATCAGCATTCCAAGTCTTTGAATTTTGGTTCAAAACGTGAACTTCATTTAATCCATACCCTTTGCAAACGATGTAATGCAGGGGTAGTTTTAATTCCTTTACACACTCAAATCTATGCTGCCCGTCAATTATTTCATACTTTTCATTCACAATAATTACAGTAAATAAATAGTTTTCAGAAATTGATTTTTTCAACCGTGATAAATGAATGATGTTTTTGTTTCTGTTACCCTCAATCGGTTTGAATAGAAAGTAATCTGTTGTTGTGTGAACTTGGTTACTGTGCTTCACCATTGGTTCTGTTTTAAAATTATTCATTTGTTTTATATTGGGTTTTATAACTCCGCCCAGAAGTTTTGTTTTAATTAGAGAAAGGCACTACCGCTAACAGCGTATATAAGAAATGGCACATAAACATTTGTGCTAAATTTCAACATCCTACAAGTGCCACTTCTCATATACGCAAAACGTTAGCTGCCATTTGCGGGCGACAGTACATATCTCGGCATTAGTTCCCCTTGAT
>NZ_CALFIG010000087.1 GCF_937876455.1 uncultured Flavobacterium sp. | reverse complement strand
ATTAAAAAACGTGGGTCGTGCAATTAAAATAGTAAAAAAAGACTCTAGAAAACGTAAACTTGAAGGGTTTCTTGAAAAGTTCAATCTTAAAGCAAGAAATTTACCTTCCCAAAACGACGCGTTGAAAATATCGGCGGAAGGACTAGGAAAGATGTTTAAATGTTCTAAATCAAAAGCAAACAGGATAGTAAATAGTCTTAACAAAAGTAAAGTAAAAATAATTAAAGGAGAAAAGCGAAAAATAATCACCGAAAACAAAACCATTTGGCATATTGACTGCAATAAATTTGTAGTTAAATAATGGGTGTCTTTTTTTGGGATTAATTAATAGTAATTTCCTTAGTGAAACAAATTTTAAACAAACATTTGCAAAACTACACAACGGACAAGGCTAGGGCTGCGTAAATCGTAAAAAGCAAACTACGGAAAACATGTTTCTATGGAATGCGAGTAAAACGGTGCGGATGGGTGGCGAACAATTAAGATACTCCGCCGAACTGAAAGGTGGTTAGGAGGTGGTTGACCAGTAGTTTTGCATCACATTAACCAAAAATAAAATATATGAAATACCTAAAAATCAAAAATGACGGAATCCTAGACATAAGGCTTGTTGCTCTTATGGGAGGCACAACTAAATCAAATGATGAATTTAAAATTGGCCAATTCGGAACCGGGCTTAAATATACTTTAGCTTACCTTATAAGAAATAATGTTGATTTTCATATTTTCGCAGGAAAAGAAAAAGTGGACATTAAAGTGGAAACAGAGACTATTCGTGATGAAGAATTTAATATCATTTGTATAAACGGACACCGCACGTCTATTACTGACCGAATGGGCAAAGAATGGTCGGCATGGATGATTATACGCGAATTATGGTGTAATGCTCTTGATGAAGGTGGATCAGAGAAACAGACTACCGAAATTGTAGAAGGATATGAAGACTCTACGTGCTTTTACATTCAAATAACTCCAGAAATTAAAGATGTTATTATGAATTGGACTAAATACTTTATCCACGAAGAAGAGCCTATTTATTCAGATAAATTTTGTGCTATCTATCCCGGAGGCGCGGACCTGAGAGTTTATAAAAATGGTGTGCTAATTAAAAGAGTTGAAAAAGAACACGCCTTATTTTCTTATGACTACAAGGCCGCCGAGATTAATGAACTGAGAGAATATAACGGGAGTTTAGATTACGTGATTTTTAAATGCCTTAAAAATGCGGATGACAAAACTATTACTAAATTTTTGGAAGGGGTTACCGACCAACATTTTGAAGCAAAAACTGACCTTAATTGGTATGAATCATTTTCAGAACAATGGGGTAAAACTATTGGGGAGGCAAAAATTATTCATCCAGAAGCGCTAAAGTCAATTGAATCGCGAGGATTGAGCATTGACAAAGCGGCTACTATTTGCGTACCTAAAAACGTGTACAAGGCCTTAACAAAGCAGTTCAAAGGAATTGGAGCGTTAAGAGTCGCCGACAAAGTAAATGAGTTTTATGAGACAGTAAGTTCGGATAGCGACAATAAAATAAAACAAGGGCTTGTAATACTTGAAGAGGCAGGGTACAATTTCTCACCAGAGTTAAAATTTATTTATGGAGTATTTGGAGATAAAAATGTTTGGGCTCGTGTGAATATGGACGAGAAAGTAGTAATGATAAGCGAAAACATAGCTGACAAGTCTTTGTTTGATGTTGTTACTACATTGGTGGAAGAAAACGAACACTTTAAATCAGGGTTTCAAGATTGTAGTCGCCAGTTTCAACAGCACTTCATTGATCTTTATGTAAATACATTATTACAAAAGAGTAAGATTGTATTATGAAACCAAACTTCCCTCCTCTTAAAGTGAGTAAACATCGCCGGGTGATGACTAAGCATTTTTGTAATCTAGCTTTGTGGTTACCATCCAATGAACTTGCTCTGCTTAACTTCTTAGTGTATCAAACAGACGCAGACAACACTTTTAAATACTCCGCGCATTTAATGAAACAATTTGAAAAAGCTAGAATAGCAGCTTTTGAAGAATATCAAGCAGGAATTGGATTTAGAATGACTGAGGGATTGCACCGCCGATCTTTTATTAATTTAGAGCAACAAGGATTGATTATAAGATGCAAGAAGAAATACATATGGATGCTTAACCCCCTGCTCTCATATCAAACTGATGTTATAAGTGTGAAAAACTTCAATCAAATTCAGGATAAATATCAAACAGGCACATTAGAGGAAGTGCGGGATTTATACCTATCTTTAGTCGCGAAATTTTTGGAAAGTAAGAAAAAAGGATATACATATAAGAAATGAAGCTGACGTGGTATAAATTCGAAGGTGCTCCGCCAAAAGTTTTAAATCAGGTTGTTCTTAATAAATTAACACAAGCAGAAAAAAGAAAAATAAAGAAAATGAAAGAAAAAGAGATAAGCAACAAAATAATCAAATCAACAATAATAGGCTGTTCAATGTGTATGTTGGGCGGAATAGCAATAGGAATGGGCTTAAGTCATGTAGTGAATAGAGAAGCTATCACTCATTTCTATAATTGCCAAGAAAAGGCCTTAATTGACTCTGTAGCACGATTAAATGATATGGTGGATATTCAGATCAATTACTCGAATGACAGTTTAGATATAGCCAACGCGCAAAAAATACGTAATCATTTTAAAAACAAGTAATGGGAAGCATATCAGAAGATTTTCTTAAAGAAGAAAAGATAAAAGAAATGATGGCCGTATGTTCTAAGATAGATTATACAGTTGCTCTTGTTGATTATATATATGAGCCCGGGGTTAAGATTAATCTACTTACTCATTTTAACTCAAGAAGAGAAGTGTGTTTGGCTTATTTTAAATCAACTAACGAAGAAGAACGAAAAGCGTACCAAGAAATTTTTATTCGATATAATGAACATATAAAAGCACTTTTACATTTATGACCTATTTTATCACTGCACTATTTCTTGTAGTACTCTCGATTATTTTAATTTATTCCCGCAAACGCCACGATGAACTATTTGAAATGTGGATATGGGATGTTGAAAAGGAACTAGACCGTCCGCTCACTACTAAAGAATATATCTTATTAATGGATACTTACAATGAGAATCATTTATTAACTACTCAGAAAGCTATAGAGTTAATTTTAAGCAATGAGAAAAGTAATTAAGCTACCAAACTTCAATTTAGAGAAGAAAGTGGCTCTAATGGTCTTTATTCAAGGCAAAGAGCTTAATTCAACCGAGGTTAAAGTGTTGAGTGAATTGATCCAGTATTCGGATAATGGCATTCTCACCATCTCGTCGATAATCAATAAAAACATCGCGGCGACACTTAAATTAAACATCGGTCATTTAATCACCACTACAAAAAGATTAGTGGATAAGGGTATAATAGAAAAAGACGGAAAGTTAATCACGTTTCCGCCTATATATCAAGGTTTAAACGAAATGACCGATGTGTTGATTAAGGGATAGGGGTTTTGTCTTCAATAGATTTTAACTCCAATTCAAGGTCATCTACATTATTAGCTTCTGTTATGCCCCACTCTCTAAGTTCGTGGTTTGATTTTCTTAATTCCTCTAACCAATCAATACATTCTTCAAGTTGAGAATTCATTTGAGATGCGGCTTCTCTAATTTCAGACTCATCCATTTTATCTAATTCCCTATCTTTTACAAGTACATTTTTAATGTATTTTATATACCTGTTTATGTCTGGACAGGTATATTTTATTGGTTCTCGTGGATGGCTTGTCATATTATTTAAAAGGAAATCCGGGAATATCCTTAGTGTCTTCTGAATTGTAATAGTCGTTAATAGTAACAAGGCATCGTCCTAGCTCACAATCTAAAGCCTCTACGTATTTGTGAAGCTCTTCAATTTCCATGTTCATTAGCCGATCAAATTCATCGTTGTAAAAACGGTCAATAGATGTTAAATTGATGTAATGCTGTACACCTAGTTCCACCATTTTGTCATAAGACTTAAATATTTGAGATATTGCCTCAAGGCGAATATTCAACTGAGCTTTATTAAAAGCTGCGCGGATAGTTTTATTTACTAAATAGTCTTCCATTATAATTCAATATTAAATTTTTCAGACAGATAAGTTATTTGTTTCCATGCTTCTTTTTTGGATTTAAACCTCCACCAAGGCATAACCGCGTATTGACCACATAAAATTGCAAGCCAAATTTGTGCAGCGCGTTTTGTTTGTATGTTTTCTAATTTTAATTTAATCGACAGCATATCAATTAGGTATTAGTATTTCTTCTTTTTCAGTTTCTTTTATTTTCTCAAGAGTAAGTGATGGAATAGCCGATTCTTGGACTGGAGCAAAACAGTCGTGGTCATAGTGCCCAGTATTTATCCATTCTTTTCCGCAAAGAGCGCACTCCATTTTTTCAGTTAACGGATAAGTTCCCACGTTGATACCCCAACAGCATCCACACGGCTGTTTAATTATATCTTTTACAATGTAAGTTTTTCCCGTAAACCTGTTTAATATTCCTATCACTTTTTGACCGATATAAAACGGCGGAATATTTGATTTCCAATTTTCCATAATTACACTTGTTTTACATTTAATACTTTTAATTTTCCTTTTATTTTATTTGCATACACTGAAAGTTCGGCGGATGAATTACTACAGTAGTACAGCTCATAAGCTAAGCTTGGTTCGCATTCATACACTCTCTCATTACCTCTTTTAAAGCTTATAGTTAGTTGTCCATTAGAATAAGACATAAAATTAAACCGTGGATTAGGGAAGAAGGCGCGCGTTATCATAAAACTTTTTCTAATTGTTCCTTTTCAATTTCTTCTTTCACTTTTTCCAAAGTTTCATCGGAAAAGCCATCGTCCACTATTTCAAATCTCTCACACATATAGGCGTATTCAAACCCATTCAAATGATAATGGCTAATGCCTTTAGGACAAATGATTGTCGAAGTTGCTTCGTACACTTTCCCTTGTTCCATTCCAACTTCACACAGGGGGCAACAAGGCGCTATTCTTTTTACTTTCATAAATCGAGTTTATCTTACAAAATTAGGTATAATTATTTCTCCAAGCATGTTATCTAGTTTACTAATCAGGTCATCCATGCCGTCTGTTGGATTCCAGATACTAGTTTCGTAGGTACGATTAGAATCTTTGTCAGAATCGGCGGACGAAAATCCAACGTCTTCAAGCCAATATTTATCCCACCAGATAGTGATCTCAAAATCATCAAATCCTTTATCAAAGTTAAGCAGTTTATTCACCACCGAAAATTCAATGTCATGAAGTTCGTTTATTCGTCCTTCTCTCAGAGCCATTTTAATAATTCCTGAGACTAGGATTTGGAGTTCTAGTGTTGTGTGCGGCTTCACCGCATGTGGTTTATAGGTTTTCATAACGGGTTGGTTATATTTATAAAGTTACAAATTATATTACAGTTTGGTAATAGTGTGTTATTTGGTCATTTCTATACAGAATAATAAACAAAGGTAACTATATACTTATTTAACCTGTTTGTATTTTTCATTTGAAAATTTCCTATTTTCAAAATTTTATTTCACTATTGCACTCAAGGCTTCGTTAAAATCAATGTCCGTAACACTATCTAAGTCGTTACGGAGTTCGATTAACACGCCTTTGAGCTTTATTATTTCCTGCTCACTAAATTTTGTCGGGTGCTTTGGACTTAATTTGTTACAGAAAGTGCCTAACGGCATTTCCATTTTAGAAGCCAAAAGCCCCTTGTTTAGCTTCCACTTTTCTATTATCTCTTGCATTTATTAATTGGTTGTATGAAATGTGAGTACCGATATTGCTTAACATCAAATTAAATCTATCGCTTTCCGAATGGTTACGGGTATTGTAACGGAATACAAATTCATCAATATAACGCTGTAAGTGTTTGTCGCTCATCGAATGGTAAATACCTACAACCCCGCGTTTAAGTAACGACCAAAAGCCCTCTAATGTGTTTGTGTGGGTATCGCCATTAACGTATTCGCCCTGATTGTGCTTTATTACACCATGTTTAAAAGCGGCTGATAATCCGTTGTACCCCCACCATTCGTCTGTGTGAATTGTTGAACCAAATTTGATATTACGGCAAACGAAAGATTTAAGATTGAACCCTGTTGTATCGGGCACTTTTTTCGCTCTCAATTCGCCACCACGTTCAATAACACCCGCAACATCTGTCCTATTACTTTTAGATTTGAATTTAATTATAAAAGGAAAAAATCGGCCTTGTAACTCATACCACTCCCCCTCTTTAGGTTCACTTTCTTTAAGCTGGTTAAGCACTTCGTTTCCTTGTTTGATTGCAGCCTCTAAGGCTTGTATTGCTTCTGTGTTGT
>NZ_CALFIG010000086.1 GCF_937876455.1 uncultured Flavobacterium sp. | reverse complement strand
AGCACCACCGGATGCTGCAACACAAATAAAGGCGCAATTATTATCAACTGCTGCTAAACCACAAAGAATAACGAATACCATGAAGAATTCGAATAAATTGTGAATTTCAAAACCAGCAAAAACTGGATTTGTTGGACTAATTTGATTTTTCTCCAATAACGCCAATTGTTCTGCAGTTGGAGTTATTTTTTTATCTAAAACTGCCTGCAAATCAATTCCAAGTTCTTTTGCTTTATTAAATTTATCTCCAGTTGCAGGCAAGATAGAGCCTAAAGTTCCAGCTAAAGCATATCCTGAAGCATTTGATAAAAAGAAAACTCCGTACAATAATGAAGAGAATCTTTTTGGGGATAATTTACCAACTAATGATAATCCAATTGGTGACAAGCAAAGTTCAGCACAAGTTTGAATTAAATATAAAAGGATTAACCATTTGATAGCAAGTAAACCGTTATTACCTAAATCTTTAACGTTGTAAGCGATGATGAAATAACTTAAAGCGATTAATCCTAGCCCAACTGCTTGTTTAACAGGAGAAATTGGTTCTCTGTCTTTACTTCTTAAATAATCCCACAACATACTGAATGGAACCGCGAATGCAACAACAAATAATCCATTAAAGATTTGAACCATTGATGGAGGCATATTATATCCGAAGAAATTTCTATCGGTTTGATTGTCGGCAATAAATGTTAATGACGAACCTGCTTGTTCAAATGCAGCCCAGAAAAATATTACGAAAAATGCAACAATATAAATTACCAAAATTCTATCTCTTTCAACTTTTGTAAGTGATGAATCTGAAATAATTAATCCTGCAAGAGACAAACCACTAGCATAAATTAATGAGTATATAAAGTTTTGTCCGAAAACAAAATGAAAAATTAATCCTAATCCAAAGAAAGCTATTACGGCTCCAATTAATGCATTTTGAGAGAAAACTGCTTTTTGAGATTCTCCTTCTTCATAATCTGATGCTTCATTTTTAGATGGTAATCCTCCCAAAGGTCTTCCTTCAGGTGTTACAACATATTTATTTTTTAAGAAATAGAAAACTGCTGTTCCAATTAACATTGCTAATGAAGCTGCTAAAAATCCCCATTTGAAAGCATGTATATCTCTTATCCCTTCAGAATCTTTAACATCACCAACAATTGGGCAAATTAACTGACCTAAGAAAGCTCCTAAATTGATTCCCATATAGAAAATTGTAAAAGCTGTATCTAACTTGCTTTTTTCTTGTTTTGGGTACAAACTTCCAACCATTGAAGAAATATTTGGTTTGAAGAAACCATTACCAAAAATGATAATTCCCAATGCTGACCACATTAATATATTAGCCAAGCTCAAATTTGTTCCAAAAACTGAAGCACTGAAAAACAATAAAAATTGCCCAACTGCCATCATTAAACCACCAAGTAAAATACAATTTCTGTTTCCAAAAAATCTATCGGCAATGAATCCACCTAACATTGGTGTTAAGTAACAAAGTCCTAAAAATCCACCATAAATTAATGATGCATCTTCTTCTTTCATCATCAATGAATTTACTAAGAACAAGGTTAAGATAGCTCGCATTCCGTAGAAGTTGAATCGTTCCCACATCTCGGTTCCAAATAATACCCAAAGTCCTTTTGGATGTCCTGTTTTTACTGCTGTTTCACTCATTTTAATTTAATTTAGTTTTTATTTAGTTAATTGATTTTTCTCATTTTTACCCAAAGCCCAAATTAAAGCTTTTTCTTTAGTTGCTCTAAAAATTGTTGAATGTTCTTCTTTTGGTTCATCTGAATAGGTCCAGTTTAAAGTTTTAAGATTTTTATCTTTTAAAATTTTTGAAAGTTCATTTGTATATTGAGAAATATCTGTTGCACTTGAACCCGCAAACCAAAGCTTTTTTAATGATGCTGGCATGTTATTCAACTTTTCTTTTGCAGTTCTAACCAAATAATGATTATTCCACCACAAAGAAGGATCAAAAGCGATGTAATAATCAAACATTTCTGGTTTTAGAAAAAGAGTCTCCATTACAAAAAGACCTGATAATGATTCACCAAGAATTCCTTTTTTTTTAGAAGTTCTATATCGTTTATCTATTTCAGGGAAAAGTTCATCATTTATAAAAGCTCTAAAATTTTCAGACTCACCAACTAATGGTGCAATTTCTTTGTCTTTTTCAACTTCAGTTGGACCTGTTAAATCTCTTCTTCTTTGAGTGTTTTCAATTCCAACCAGTATAATTGGTTCTATTTTTTTCTCCTTTATCAGTTTTGCTAATGTGTTAGCGATATGTGGAAAATCCTCTTTTAATCCACCATCTGCCATGTACATAACAGGCAGCGAATCCGTTGATTTTTTATATTCAGATGGAGTCCACACATTAATAGTTCTAATTTCTCCAACTTTTTTTGAATCAATTGTAAAACTATCGTGAACAGGAATTGGGTCTTTTTGTTGAGATGAATTTCCACATCCAACAAATAGTATACAGAGTAATAAACTGAAATAAATAAACCTCATTATTCAAATTATTTTAAATCATATTGTCAATAAAATGTAATTAGAAACTTAAATTGTCACCAACAACATTTCATTTACCAGTGCAAAGTACAAACAATTATAAATAAATAATAATCGAAAAGTGTGAATTTACTAAAAATAAGCTTTTGTGAGTAATTGTGACTGAAGAGAATTCAATTTTTAAACAAACTCTTTGTACTGTCCATTGTCGATATTATGAGTAAATTCAAGTAATAGCGAATTATTTATCTCAATATATTCAGGCAAAAAACGAAGTCTGTATTTGGCTTGACCAATAAATGTAAAAAAGTCGTTTCTAGTAATTTTCATATCATCTTCAAGCTCTAAAATAGCATTTATATTATCAATAATTCTACTCAAATAGGTTTGACTTAGAATTTCTCCACCATTAAAAACTTCAATACACATGTTTTCTTCGGAGGCAAATTTTCTTCTTATGGCAAATTTCAACAAGTTGTTAAACTGAGTCGTTTTATTCCCAAAATCGATAGTTTGATTTAATATGTTTTTTGATGGAATAGATAATTCAATCACGTTCCAATTTATAAAATTTATTTTCATAGTCGTAGCTTCGGGCAATTGTGACAATTCCAAAACCCAGCTCGTTCCTAAAACTAGAAATATAAATATTAACGTCGTTTTCACAATCAACTTAGCCAAATCAATAGCAAATGAATAATTTTCAAAATTGAAAACATACGGCACTTGCGTAATAAACAAAATTATTATACTTGAAACAGCAATGATTGCGACACTTTTCATCTTTCTATTATAAAAAGTACGATAAAGAGAAAGAATTAGAAACCAAGTCAAAATTGCCGATAACAATAAATCTGGAATTGTGTTAAATCGAATTCCGTAAGTGTTTATTGTTTCGCCAAAAAACAGTGCAATCAGCAATGAAATTATGGAAAGTCCAACAAAGAAAAATAGGATTCTTTTGGTGCTTTTTTTGTTGTTATAAAGATATTCAGGTGAATTATCAAAATAGTACAATGCCAATATCAAAAACATTGAATTCAGAATAGAAAACATGTTTTGACTGATAAGAATAATCCAATTGTTAGTATTAAAATTATTAAAAACAAGAATCAACAAAGATGAAAACGACCAAACAAATACTGAATAACTGATAAATAACAATCCTTTATCAAATCGTTTTATAGCGATTTCGGACGTTAATTTTTGTTTAAACTTATTCTGAACCACTAACCAAATTGAAAGCAATAAAAATCCACCAATTAAAGAAATTAATAATTCTGTTATTAAATAAAATTGATGTTGGTTCATTTTTACAACTTCTCTTTAATGTAATTCGTCATTTTGTTAAATAATTGAACTCGAGTTTTACCACCATATATTCCGTGGTTTTTGTCTGGATAAATTGCCCAATCAAATTGTTTATTAGCTTGAACTAATGCTTCAATCATTTGCATTGAATTTTGAACATGAACGTTATCATCAGCTGTTCCATGAATTAATAAAAAGTTTCCTTTTAATTTACTAACATGATTAATTGGTGAATTATCATCATATCCACTAGCATTTTCTTGTGGTGTTGTCATGTATCTTTCGGTGTAAATACTATCATAAAATCTCCAATTAGTAACTGGAGCAACGGCAATTGCCATTTTGAACACATCAGCACCTTGAAATAAACAGTTAGACGACATGAAGCCACCATAACTCCAACCAAAAATTCCAATTCTTGAAGCGTCAACATAGTTATATTTTCCAATTACTTTAGCCGCATCGATTTGATCTTCTACTTCAAATTTTCCTAATTCTTTTTGCGTGCATTTTTTAAAAGCAGCTCCTTTAAAACCTGTTCCTCTTCCGTCTACACAAGCTACAATATACCCTTGTTGCGCTAATAGCATGAACCAATAATCATTAGTTCCGTTCCAAGTATTAGCTACTTGTTGAGAACCTGGTCCAGAATATTGATACATAAATAAAGGGTGTTTTTTGGAAGCATCAAAATCTTTTGGTTTAATCATCCAAGCGTTTAATTGGTGTCCTTTTTCTGTTGTAATTGTAAAAAATTCTTTAGGACTCACATTGTATTTTGCTACCTTTTCTTCAACTGATTCATTTGACTGAATTTTTTTTAATTCATTACCTGTTTTAGAATCATTTAATGAAAAATAAGGTGCCGTAGTTGCACTTGAATAAGTATTGATGAAATATTGGAAATTTGGACTAAATGTAGCACTATTTGTGCCCGTTTTTTGACTTAATCTCGTTTTACCTTTTCCATCTATATTTATTGCATATATATCTCTGTTTATAGATCCATTTTCAACAGATTGATAATAAATCATTTTATTTTTTTCGTCAAATCCATAATAGGCTGTTACTTCCCAATTGCCTTTTGTAATTTGTTTTTTTAGCTTACCTGCTGCATCATATAAGTAAATATGATTATAGCCATCTTTTTCAGATGTCCAAATAAAGCTATTGTCTTTTAAAAACGTTAAATTATCGGTTACATCAACATAAGCCGCATCTTTTTCATTCAATACAATTTTAGAAACACCTGTTGTTGCGTTTATTAAATGTAAATCTAAATTGTTTTGATGACGATTCATCACTTGAGCACTTAATACATTGGCTTCATTCGTCCATTTAATTCTAGGAATATAAAAATCTTGATAATTTCCTAAATTTATTTGTTGTGTTTTTGCTTGTTTTGTATCATAAACATGTAAAGAAACAGAGGCATTTTTTTCACCTGCTTTTGGATATTTAAAAACAGATTGTGTAGGATACAAGCCTTGACTGTACATATCCATAGAAAATTCTGGAACTTGAGATTCATCAAAACGAATAAATGCTAATTTTGTACCGTCAGTATTCCAGTCAAATGCTTTTACAAAAGCAAATTCTTCTTCATATACCCAATCAGTGATTCCATTAATGATAGCGTTTCTTTTTCCGTCTGTTGTAATTTGAGTATGTTTATTCGTTACTAAATCACATACGTATAAATTATTTTCAAAGGCATACGCTACCTTAGTTCCGTCTGGAGAAAATGTAGGTTCTTGAATCGCTTTATCTAAAAACTGAGTTAATTTCTTCGTTACAATATCATACACGTAATAAATCGCAGTAAACGAATGTCTAAAAATAGGACTTGTATTTGTAGCCAAAAGCATTTTTTGTTCTTTAGCATCAAATGTATAACTGTCTATTCCTTCTAACTCTTTATGGTTTTTTGTATCTATTAAAGTTGCTACTTTATTTAATGTAGCATAATCATACAAATCGATTTGCATACTTTTTGTGGCACGATCAAAGTTTAACACCGTATATTGGTTGGTATTTTTCATGGCTTGCAATTCTTCCATGCCTTTTGTTCTAAATGCGCCACCCCAAATTTCCTCTAAGGTTAACTTTTGTTGCCCTAATGTTGATAATGAAATAAGTAGTGTAAATACTAAATATTTGATTGTTACTTTCATAATAAATAAATTAAAAAACCCCCAATTTTAAGGAAAATTTATCAATTGGCAATGAAAAATATGCGTTTTGTGATTTTTTAGTATTAATTGATTTTAGTAAAACAACTTGTCAATAGTATTTTTTACCTTTGTGTCTCAAATAGATACCCATGCAAAATACAATGCGTTTTTCTAAGTTAAGTAAAGAAGATAAAATCAATTGGATTACTACTACCTATTTTTCTAATCCTACTGAGGCAAAAAAGGTTGTATTACAATATTTAAATACAGATGAATTGCTGCAAAAACTTCATGATGAGTTCATTGAAAACACTATAACAAATTTTTATTTACCACTAGGAGTGGCTCCTAATTTTACCATTAA
>NZ_CALFIG010000085.1 GCF_937876455.1 uncultured Flavobacterium sp. | reverse complement strand
CCTCTCTATGAAGATTTATACAACCAAGCTATCGCACTCACAAAATCATAGAAATGAAAAAGATAATTAGCCTACTAAGTTTGTTTACGATTTTTTTTATACACGCGTGTAAAACAAATGCATCTATTAGTTCAGCTCAAGAAACAGCTAAATCAAATGATGAAATAGTATATGCTATGGTGTATAAAAATCAGCAAGGAACAATTAAAACGAAACAAACTCGAATTATTACTACAAATGAAGCTTTTACAAATCTCATTACAGAATTAGCTATTCCTGCAACAGATTATGAAACAATATTAAATATAGATTTAAAAAAATATGCTTTAGTTGCTTATTTTATGGGAGAAAAACCTTCAAGTGGTTTTGATGTTAAAGTTGAAAATGTTTTTGTTACAGATACTAAAATTGAATTAACAATAAGAGAAATCTTCCCTGCTAAAGGCGATTTAGTAGCAGACGTTTTAACAGCGCCGTATGTGTTTATAGTTGTTCCAAAAGGAAAAGAAATAGTAGTAAAATAATAAGAGCCGTTAAGTAACGGCTCTTATTTATTAAAATCTATAGCGAATACCAAGAGCTAAATCAGGACCAAAATCATCACTTACCCCGTCAGATAAATAAATTTCTGGTCTTAAATCTAAAGATAATTGCAATGGGAAATCAAAATTATATTCAATTCCAATATCTCCCGCGACAAAAAGAAAGGCATCATTAGTTCCATTTGAAGACCAATTACCTAATCCACCTCCAGCGCCTGCATACCAATTAAAGCCTTTATCAATATTCCATATCCATTGGTATAAGCCAGTTAACTTAATTGCATCAACTTGTTTACTATTGCGCCAACCTAAGTCAAATTCTATACGGTTTTTGCTAGAAATACCTCTTTGATAAGAGATTTCACTACCAAAACCATCATTGTCACCTAATCTAAAACCTATTGTGTTTTTAGAAAAATTTTGTGCTTGAGCAGTAAATACAAATCCAAGAACAAACAAAGATAAAATAAGTGCTTTTTTCATATTTTTTTAATTTAATACAAAAATAAACTATTTGAATAAAACAGAATAATTTTACAAATTAATTAACATTATAGCTATATAGATATTCCTTTTGATTTTGTGAGTTTGTTAATGGAATGCCTAATTGTGTAGCCACTGCTTGCGTAACGGTATAGCTAGTATCAGTATCGGAATATACCATCCCTTTGTTTTTAGCAATATAAAGCGTTGAAGTCATCACATCTTGGGGTTGCAAATAGGTAATGGTAACAGGAAATCCTGCAATAATTTGTGTGCTCGTTATTTTTAAATTTAATACTATTTTGGTGGTTTTTACATCTGTATAATTAGTACCGTTAGGAGAGTTAAATGTAGTAAAATATTCCCCACCTAATGAGGTTAAAGTATAATCAATAGTTAGCGGATTATTATTAACTGTTTGCTCAAAAGATCCTGTTTTAGTACTTAACGTTTCATTTGTTGCAGCGCTACTTTTAAAAATTATAAAGTTTTGTAAATCTAAAACAAAACTAATAGGTAATGCCTGTAATTGATTGATTGTTAAACTTCCTGTTAAAAAAAGAGTATTATTTTCTTTTCGCACAGCATTGTTTTTTAGTGACGAAGAGTAAAAACCAGTTGCTAAATTATTTTTAGCTTTAAATTTTTTGTAGGTATAAGGTGTAATTAATGTATCACCCGAAATGTATAAAGAATCTCTGGTAGTAGTGCCATTTCCTACTACATTATAAG
>NZ_CALFIG010000084.1 GCF_937876455.1 uncultured Flavobacterium sp. | reverse complement strand
ACAGGAGGAATTGAAAACTTTAGAGCTGTGGTAGGTTATAATCCTGAAGACGAACTTGGAATTTCATTAATTGTAAATGGTGACAATTTCAATAGAAATGAAATTATGATTGGGATATTGAGCATTTACTATAAAGTACCTTATCCTTTCCCTACATTTGCTAAAATTGACCCCGATCAACTTATAAAATATACAGGAAATTACAGTTCAAAAGAACTCCCATTAAAAATTGTAATAACTGAAAAAAATGGCGAATTAATTGCTCAAGCTACAGGACAACCTTCTTTTCCATTGACGTATGTTAAAGATACTGTTTTTGTATTTCAAACCGCTGGGATAGAAATCACATTTACCGAAAATGGCTTTATTTTAAAACAAGGCGGAGCCAAATTTACCTATACTAAAGATTAACCTATGAGGTATTATATTATTGCAGGAGAAGCTTCAGGCGATTTGCATGGTTCAAATTTGATGAAAGCCTTATTTGAAAAAGATGCAAATGCCACGATACGATTTTGGGGCGGTGATTTAATGCAACAAAAGGGAGGAACATTAGTAAAACATTATAGAGATTTAGCTTTTATGGGCTTTGCCGAAGTTATTTTAAATTTAAAAACGATTCTAAATAACATAAAAATTTGTAAAGCCGATATTCTCAAATTTAATCCAGACGTTATTATTTATATAGATTATCCCGGATTTAATATGCGAATTGCAAAATGGGCAAAGCAAAAAGGATTTCAAAATCATTATTATATTTCGCCACAAATCTGGGCATGGAAAGAAAATAGAATTCACGCCATTAAAAAAGATGTGGACCAAATGTATGTTATACTACCTTTTGAAAAAGATTTTTACGAAAAAAAACACCATTATCCTGTTCACTTTGTGGGTCATCCATTAATTGACGCCATTGCAAACAAAAGCAAAATTAATTTTGACCATTTTATTGCCGAAAATCAGCTAGAAAACAAACCTATTATTGCCTTGTTACCAGGAAGTAGAAAACAGGAAATTGCTAAAATGCTTTCTATCATGCTCTCGGTGGTGAATGATTTTCCTGAACACCAATTTGTAATTGCAGGTGCACCAAGTCAAGAATTTGAATTTTACAAACAATTTTTAACCACTAAAAATGTAAAATTTATTTCTAATAAAACATACGATTTATTGCAAGTTGCACAAGCGGCTTTAGTTACATCTGGAACGGCGACTTTAGAAACAGCTCTATTTAAAATACCCCAAGTAGTGTGTTATAAAGGAAGTTGGATTTCATACCAAATTGCAAAACGAATTATTACACTTAAATTCATTTCTCTTGTCAACTTAATTATGGATAAAGAAGTGGTTAAAGAACTTATTCAAGATGAATTGAACACGCAAAATCTAACAATAGAATTACATAAAATATTGAAAGGTACCAATCGTAATCAGATACTAAAAGAATACGATGCCCTTGAGAAAAAATTAGGCGGACAAGGCGCAAGTGAAAAAACAGCACAACTTATTGTTGATTTTGTAAAAAAATAGCTATATTAGGTTCAAATTTTTGAGCCGTGAAAACAACCTGCTTTCCAGAAGAAGGCTTCAACTTGGTTAGAAATTTAGTCTGTTACTCCCCTAAACTTTCTAAAAGGAAAACACAAAAAGCCTTACAACAGTTATTTAGTTTAATATCCTTAGTAACTTATACAAGTCATTATTATAGGTCGAAAAGAAATTTAATTATTACCTGAAATTCTAACCTTAAACTTGAATTCTAATTGATTACAATTTCTTTTTGATGCGATTTATAAAATTACCTATAATTCCCATACTCATCGTCTTTG
>NZ_CALFIG010000083.1 GCF_937876455.1 uncultured Flavobacterium sp. | reverse complement strand
ACTGCCTAAATTGCTGTGGGCAACGCTATGCAGGGCTAAATTAAGCCCTGCTGTATCGCTGTAAATTTCTTGACTAATTATATTTCCGTCTACGTCATAATTAAATAATTTATACCCAGTAGTTCCTGTTGTTTTTAAAATAGCTTCAATCTCTTTTATATCAGAATTTAAAACATTTCCAACAGCATACAGGTCTTTATTTGTAGCATTTCTAGCTACATTGTTCTGGTATAATCCTATAATTATATCTGTAGAATCTGCCATTTAACATCCGCATCCACAATCGCAATAGAATTGAGCTTTAGTTAATGCCTCCACCGCTTTTGTCACATCACCCATATCCGCTGCTGCAAACGCCACCTGAAGCATTGTATCAGCATTAATAGCGTTCTGAGTAGCTTTAGAGCCACAAGCACAGGTAGGATCAAGTTCTGCAAACATTTTACTAATACAACAACAAATTTCACATGTTACCATCTCGCACTTAGAAGTAGTGTAAGAATAAGCCGTAGCTGTTGTTCGAGTAATCGTATATTCGATTTGAATTACTGCATCTGCAAATTCAGGCTGAGTGAAATCAGTATAAGTAGCCCAAAGGTCTAATTCGTTAACATCTGTAATAAAAGGCCAAGCTGTTGTTGAAAGTTCACTTAATATACTCACCGCCGTCCCGCCGTCTATTGATGCAGTAGCGGCTGTAATTACATTTGAACTAACTGTAAACGTGTACGTGAAATAAGTTCCTGTACTTTTATTATTCACTACTACTACTACTTCTTGTACACTTGCTGTCGTTACCGTACCTCCACCATAATCGGCGGTTGTATCGGCCAGTGTCATAGTATCACAAGCTTCGTTTTGAGTTACTTCTATTGTAAGTGTTGGTCTTGCCATAGGTCAAATATACATTATTATTCATTATCAAATAGTTCTGGAACCTTTGTTATGGCCTTGTTGTATGGCAAAGTTTTAAACACGTCTTTAACAGCTTTTTCTCCCTCTCCATGTAATCCGTGATTTAAAGCGTCCGCAAATCTTGTAAGCGTTCCAATAGAAGCCACTGGGTTAGTTAAAGTAAACTTGAGAGACTGAGGGTCAAATATCATTAATACGTTCCCTAAAGCTTTATCAATAACATCTCCTTTTCTTCTGTTTTTCTCATCATCATCTCCCCCCAACTGAATTGATAACAGCGCAGCAACCGTCATAGCACCTTTAAGGTTAGCCATTGCATTCTTGTTATTCCAAATAGCCTTTGGACCTTCTTGTTTAAAACTGTCATAAAGCTCTTTGATCGGACCTCTAAATGTACCGCCTTTTTCCACCACTACTTTATTTCCTTTTTCATCTAGCTCAGTAGTTAAGTACTTGTCGCCGAATCTAATTCTTAAAGCGTCCGGGAGCCAATTTTTGAACTGCGAGGCCGACTTTCCAAATTCAGTAAGCATATAATTACGAACATCTTTCTGATTGTATTTACCTTGAATATCAGAAACTCTATTCTTATACTTAATCATCTTCTGCTTAATAGCCTTCTCTTTGCTCCTGTACTTAAGATTACCTTCATCATCAAAAGCATTCCATTCTTCGTCCGTAAGCTGACCTAAGAACATAGAGCCTTGAATTACATATTCGGCCTCTCTTGTAAGTCCATGAGCTAGCTTATCCCAAATTTTACCACCAGTTAGTTTAGGATTTGAATTATAATCAGAGGCAACCGCTTGGTATTTCTCTATTATATTCGCGGCTTTTTTATTATAACCTTTAAATTTACTTCTATCTAATCCTAAAAATAATCTTTCAGTACCTTTCTTTTGTAAGGCAAAACTTTCATTTCTAATATTATTATAAATACCTGTAGCTAAGTTCCATCCTGCTGCTGGAATATTAAAAGACATCACAGCAAGAGAAGTGGCTTTTCTAAGTGTTCGTAAAAGAGCATCAACTTCTGGACCTAACTGACCTTGTTTTTCGTTTTTGAATAAATGAAGGTCTTTCCAGTCTTGAATCCACTTCACTACATTAGGTTTAGCCATTTGTTCTCCAAAACCATACTTATTAAGTAATTCAATAGAATCAATTAATGGAGTTAACTTACTTAAATGTTTAGTGTGAGTATAATCAGAAATAAACATTTGAGCGGCTTTATAAAAGTCTTTTGAATAACCACGGTCTTTATCGCGCGGTTTTAAGAATTTATTGTTAAGCTGTCCTGTTGGACTTATATTGTACTGACCTATTTTATCTCCAGTATTTCTACGTGCTTTAAAATTATATTTTAGAAGCAACCGTAAAGCATTCGCTTTTTGAACTGGTCCTTCTTTACCATATTCAATTAATCGTTTTTCAACTTCACTATAAGGTATAACTTGTCTTTTTCCTGTTTGCGGGTCTTTAAAATCAATATCCGCCGATTTAAGAGCGAAACTATTTCCTAAGTAAGCTGAGAACGCCGCGACTATTCCGTGTGTTTTAAAGGCCTCTTTTGCCCCTTCATCCACTTTTATAATATCATCAATCTCTCCTGTATTTCCAGACTCTAAATACTGCTCATTTCTTAGCTTTTGTAATTTCTTCATAAAGTCTAAGAAATCCTTTTGAGCTTTAGTCAAGCCTTCACCACTTACATACTCTCCATCTTTTTCTACAAAATCAAAATACTTCGCCGAATCGGAAGTAAATAACTGACCAATGCGTTCTTTTAAACCTAACTGCTTATTCTTTTCTTTTACCACCGCCTTAGCCAATCTCTCAAGTTCGTTGTTTAACTCGTATTGCTCAGCGGTCTTGTCAAACTCAGCATTCTCGAATTCAGTTTCAAAAGCTTGTAATTCAGGAACAGCTTCAGTCATGTGAGATAAGTTCTTAAACAAT
Organism: uncultured Flavobacterium sp.; assembly: GCF_937876455.1. Classification (GTDB taxonomy): domain Bacteria; phylum Bacteroidota; class Bacteroidia; order Flavobacteriales; family Flavobacteriaceae; genus Flavobacterium. The sequence continues at coordinate 7,858 of NZ_CALFIG010000083.1, read as the reverse complement.
ACATCTTTCTTGCTAAGATCAATTTTATTAGCGATGTCATCCACAAATTTTTCACTTGTTCTTAGAACCTCGCGTTGCTTTTCTCCTATCTTATAACCAAGTTGAATTTGTAGTGCTTTATAATCATCTCCCTTAGCTTCACCAGCTTCATTTAATTCATTAATACGGAACTGTAAATCTTCAATTGACAAATCTTTGTATTTTTCAGTCTTAGCCAATACTTTCTTTGGAAGGGGCTTAGCTTTTTGTAATTGCTCAGTCTCATTTGTCCCAACCATTTCTTTAGTGCCAATACCTGAAATTATTTGTTTAGCAAGCGATTTAGCAATGTTCTTATCAAGTCCAAGTTTAGCTTTTAACCACGCGTATAGATAGTCCAAGAATTGTAAAAACTTATTCTGTTCACTCACTTTATCAAATACTCCAGCTCCTTCTCTACCAATAGCCTCTGCCAATACTTCCTTAGCCAACATTTCTTCATTAAGCTCTGGGTATCTATCAGCAATTTCTTTCCATAAAGGAGTGTTTTGAAGTTGTTTAATAGCAGCTTGAATCTTTGGATTGTTGTATCCTATAGAATCTATAAATACGTGTCCATATTCGTGAATAGGAGTGTCGGTTCCCGTTCTGTGGGGATTAATAGTAATTGTGTCTTTTACTAATTTACCCGCAACTGGCTTGCCTTCATTGTCAACTAAATTTTCATCATACACTACTTTAATTTTAGGCATAGCCTTTTGTAGTGTTTCAACTATTTTAGAGATGTCTCCTTTTAAATTTGATTGTTTTTGGAAAGGAACATCTCCTTCATAATTTTCAATATCAGTATCTTCTTCCCATTTATCAAATGCCTTTTGGTCATCCGCGATTTTATTCAATGCCTCATCACTTTCATTTTCTAAAGCGTCAGTAATTTTATTAACTTCATCAACTACATCGTTTTCTTCAGCTTGTTCATAAAGTTCACTTACTAATTCTTCATTAGGAGTAATTGACTCATCAAACGCCTCAATTAAATCGTGAGCCATTGGAACAGGCGAAAGATACTTTTGTATCACCTCTTCAATAGCATTCTTGTAATCTTCTGTTTCAGCGTTGTTTTTATCCTTATTAGACTCCCATAGATTATGAGCTAATTCGTCAATTGTAGGGATTTTATTAGTGTTAGCGTACTTAATTTTACTAAGCACCATGTGAGAGCGTTTATTTGCTTCACTAGGATCGCCTCCATATAAATCTTCAACTGATTTGCGGTCAATAAATCCACCTCCTATAAAATGTTGCATAGCTAAATGATAGGGGCTAAACACCTCTATCTTCATAGCTTTTTTACGAACAGGGTCTTTGACTTTCTGGTTTAGTCTTTTTGTTCCTTGTTTTTTAACTTTAACTTCATTGCTGCTGCCAGTATTTTTTGATTCAGCTTCTTGAGTTGTTCCGGCTTCAACGGTCGTTTCTCCAGCGGTTTCTTTTCCATATAACGGATTTAAAAATTCAAATTGTTTATTAGCCGATGCTTCATAAATTTTGTGTAAAGATGGGTCATAATACCCCTTATCTTTTAATTTCTGAATACGGTCTTCTATGAACCTTTTACGGAAATTCTCACGTGTAGGTTGCTCTAATACTATCTTGGGTTGTACTATTTTAACATCTGCTGGTCCTTTTGGAGTAGGTTTTTCTGGCTTTACCTCAGTTTGCTCACCTCCACTACTCATATCAGTCATCTGAAGATGTTTCATTTCTTCAATGTCATGCTCAGAATAAATAGATTTGCCGCGTAACGTTTCTTTAACCATTCCGATATGCTTACCCCTCTTTGGACCTTGTTCGTTGTTATAAATGAAAATAACCTTACGTCCTGAGTCTTTAAGCTTAACTACTTTAAGCCCTACATCAGCTCCAATTGGATTATCTCTATCGCTAAAATTTTCTTCATAAGTAAATCCGCGATAACCCCCCGCAGCCTCTTTAGAAGGCCTACGCTTCATTGAAGATGCAAAACGAATCATTTTACCATCAGGTAACATAATTCCAAATGTTTGTACATCATGCCCTGTAGCGTCTTTGTACTCATTATCCACTACAATTTTACCTTCAACAAATTTATCTTTCTGTTGATTGATATATTGAGCTAATTTATGTTGTTTAGTTTGAGCAAAGAATGATGGGTCATTCCATTCATCTTTTGGAATCTCATTGTAATTACGTTTTTCGTCTTTTACATATTGAGGTACTTCATATTCAACTTTTCCTTCTTCGTTTTTCTTAGCTGGTTTTTCATCAGCCACCGCATCATCTTGAATAATTTCTGTCTCAGCTTTAGTTACATCCTTGGCTTTAGCTTGCTCATCTTTTGTAATCTCATCCTGAGTTTTTTGAGCTGTTGTTTCTCGGCCTTCTTTAACTGTGGAATCGTGAATAATTTTATCAATCTCATTCTGTAATTCTTTAGCTTGTTTTTTCTTCGCGTTAATCTGACCTTGCTCAATACCATTCATTTTACTTTCCTCGTAATCGCTTGGTATTTGATCTTCCAAATTTTGCTTTTGAAATGTTAATTCAAATAATCTTTTCTTACTCTCGTCGTTTAAATTAAGTCCTTTGGACTGCTCATTAAACATATTATAAGAATCAATCTTAAATAAAGTAGCTTCTGCTTGTTCTTTAGTTATCTCGCCTTCAGCCTGAGCTTTAACAACATTCTTTTTAAGAGCTTCTGACTCTCCCTTAGAAACAATGTTATAAATATTCGCGGATTGTTTTTCCTGCAAATCTTGTTTACGTTTCTGAATAGTGGCAGATGTTCCCGGACCCATTGCTCCAGCAGCACCGCTCAACATTGAATTGTAATAATCTCCAAAAGCATTTAAACTTAATGGGTCTTTCTTAAAATTATCTTCTTTTGAAATACGATCATAAAGTTCTGAAAGCCCTACTTTTTCAAATTCCTGTATCCCTTCAGTTGCGGCCTCTTCTACTACATTTTCACCAACTTCTCTTATTAAACTTTTATTTAACTTGGCCGCTTCTTTAGTGGTAGCTTCAAATGCTTTTTCTATAAATTCTTTACTAATTGTACCATCCGCGTTTTTAGTTACTCCATCCACAATTCCTTTAATAACTGCTTTTTTAGCATCTCTGGCAGCTTGGTTCTTTACCATTAATCCTTCTGTACCAAACAACATTTCAGTGAGTGCAAACGGAACGGCAATGGCTGAAGCTAAAGCATATTTCTCCCTGCCTTGAACGCCATTCTTATCCATGTAATCTAAAATCTCAGGCATTGATATAGCGTATGCTCCACCGAACGCGTGAAGTTTTTGAGCTGTATTTCCAGCACCTTGTAGAATATTTGAGAGCTTACCCCCCTCACTTATTAACTCAGCACCTTCAGCAGCAGAACCAACTAATTTACCAGCAGCTCCAATACCTTTAGTTCCTGTTAGAAACGAAGCAACTGATTCTAATCCTTGAAGCGCCGCGCCTTGTATTGTATTTTTTGAAAAGTCATATCTCTCAGGGTCAAAAAAGTCCCCAACACTTTTAATACCAATAGGATTAAAAAATACACCTTCTTTCTCATATTCTGGAGTTTTAAATAAACTTGACTCTATTCTATTTTGAGCATTCTTATACCACTCTGCGTCATTACCTGTTGCTAAAGCATAAGGTAAATTAGCAAGCCCCTCAATGCCTTCTACGCCTTTTAAAACACCGTTGTAAATATGTTTGCCAGCAGAAGTTAAAAACGAATCATTGTTAGCTTCTTCTTGAGTGCCCCAATAATCATTTGCTACATCATAACCTTGCGGTGGACGTTCACCTGATTTTAAAGGAACTGGCATTCCTTTTTTATCATAATAATATTTATCATTTCCTTCTTGTAAAGGATGTTTGCCGGACATTGTTAAATAAGCGTCACTTAACTGTTCTTTAGTAGCGCCTTTTAAAGCAAGCTCTTTAAATACTTGTTTTTTATATTCTGTATCTCCCTCTCCAAAATCAGGTAAAGTTTCTGCTATTTGGTCAATCTTCATTTCTGGAGTAACCATAACAGCATCTTTATTAAATCCACTTACGGTAGAATTAACTGGAGTCAATTTACCTACAGGTTTTATATCAACAGGCTTTAATTTACCTACTGGTTTTGGATTCTCGCTCATTTCTTTTTTACAAAGTTTCCTTTAGCATCAAATAAATTTCCAGCCTCGTCTTCAAATAATTGTTCACTTTCTTGATACATATTACTTGGCATTGGACGCTGTTTAGTAGTCATAGTCTTGGCATTAAACACTCCTTCGTTTGCTGGATTACGTTCATCAAATGGTTTAAACGCTGTAATCTTAACTGCTTTTACCGCACCTCCTTTATCATCTTGAGAAGTAACAATCTGAGCATAATCTTTATAATTATGATTTACCTCGTCATCTCCAAACACAGGAAACCCCTTGTCCACAATTCCCATTTCAATAGCTTGTTCCATTGGAATGTATCCAATTGACTCTGCGTACCTCACTCCATTTAGTCCTTTATTTTTTCCTGTAGGGTCTGCTTTAAAATTATACCCAGTATTTTTAGTTTTGAAAAGCCCAGTTACATCTGTCACTTTACCGTCCTTACTCTTAATAATTGTTGGAGCACCGTCTCCTACTATATCATTAATTAAATCAGCAGGAACCATACTTGCATTCTGATTAAGAATAGCCATTCTATAATTATTGCCTTCTTCTCCGCCGCCTTGTAAACTGTGCTTGTATTTTTCAAGAGCCATAGCCTTAGTAAGACCATAATCTCCCATATCTCGTTTCTTTCCAATATTAGCGTCTATTCCATCCATAATATATGAAATAGGATCAACGCCATATTTTTGAGCCACTTTATCAAATTGCTTTTTATTTTGAGCATACATTTGTTGCGCGGTTGCTTTTAAAGTAACAGGATTAGCATATTCTTCATAAGCTCCAAGTCCTCCTTTAATAGCCTTAACCTTCATGTCTTTAAAGCCATTTCCGATTTCCCTGAACGCTTTATTCTCATCAATATAATCAGTAGGCCTAGTAAATAAATAAGGCTTATATCCTTCTTTAGAAGCTGCCTCTTCTCCATCAGGATTACCAAACATTTCATAGTTCTGATATTTTAAAAGTTCATTATGAAAATCATCTTCGTCAAATTGTCCTTCTTTTCCTTTTACAGAAGCAGCGTAATCATAAAGTTTTTTACGATTATCGTTAGTAGCCATAGCTCTAAGAACCGTTGGATTATCTTTTAAGGATTGCTTCATTTGCTTTACAATCCCTCTTTTTTGAAAATTAGTTTCCCAATCAGGATTATCCGCGATAAAATCTCCTATTTGCTGAACTATCTTTTGGTTCTCTGCTTTTACTAAAGGCTGGTCAAAGCTATTGCCTCCGTTTTGGTAGTCCAAATCTTGTTCAAAAAGTCTTCTCTTGGCTTCATTTAAAGCCTCTTGATTCTTAAAAGCTTGTTGACGGTATCTTAAGTCGTTTACCTGTTTATCATACCCTAAATCGACCGCAAATGCGTTAGCGTTTCCTAAATTCATTAAATATTGATATTATAGTTCGACCAAGGGTTAGACTTTGATTCCAACTCCCTCATAAAATTCAACTCATCATTATATCGCTTCGCTCCAATTGCATTGTTAAGTGCTGAAGAAACCAAATTACTACCAGCTCCAGTGTTTTGTTGCCACGCGTTCATAGAGTCATTAAAAAGTTGACGACTCTTGTCTGATTTTGCCATTGCAAGATGGTCCGCATACTGCTGCTTTCCTAACATTAAATTTTTGTTGGCTACAGAATTAGCAAGTCCGCGATTATAATAATTATTTGCAGCATCTCTACTCAACACATAAGAACCAGCACTTCCACCACCATATAATCTAGCAGCATCCATATTGCTTTTTAAAGCTTGTAGGTTCTTAGAATTATTCATCGCTTGTTCCTCTGGATTAAATCCGAATTTAGCGTTTTGTTGTGCCTTGTTCACTGATGCTATAAAGTCTGGATCGTAAGTATCTTTAGGCCTTGGTCCTGCTTTAGATAAATATTCCTGACCCATTTTATATTGCTTGTATGGTAAGAAATAATTAGCCGCATTACCAGCTACATTTCCTAATACATCTAATCCTTTACCTAAATACTGATTGCTTTTGTTTCTGTCTTCTTGTGCTTTTGCTAAATCTTTCTCCGCCGCTAATGCAGAATCGGATAAAGAATTTTCAGTTAATTTATCATAGCTTGGTAATTTATACTTAGGTTCTGTTTTAGGAACTTCAGTATCGCTTGTTTCTCCTGTTGGTAATGTATATTTACCAATCATAGGAGCTTTTTTAGTTCCAACTTTAGTAATCTGTGATGAAGGGGCAGAATTTCCTAAAGCCTTTTCTATGGCTGCGCCGGATTTAGAAGGAATATTGTTAAGTTGGTTATTAAAACCATATTCTTTTTCAAGTGCTGTTCTTTCAGCTCTCACATCAAATAATCTACTTGCTGCTGATTTATTGCCTTTAAGTTGGCTTTCTTCGCTTTGTAACTCCGCGTATCTTTTTTGAGCTGCTTTATATTTTTTTTCTTCTGGAGATTCAATATATCCTCCGCTGGCATATCCTTTTCCGCTTGCCACCCATCCAAAATATTTACGTTGTTTATCTGTCAATGGTTTTCCATTTGCTTGTCCATCATGTAACATAACTTTAGCTTTACTTGGAGATAATCCACCGTTCTTTTTTGCTACTTCATTTTCATCAGCTTCAGGAGCTAAATGTTCTAAAACCTCTTCTCCTAATTCTGCTTTAATTTTTTCAGTTTCTTCTGGAGTAAACATAAACTCTCCATCTGATAGTTTAACTTCAGTGCCACCAGCTTGATTTAGGTTAGCTTTTTTTTTTGATGGAGCACTTAAAACTTTGCGTTTAATTTCCACAGCCTCTTCTTTTTTTTCTGCTGGAACTATAAATGAACCAGCTTTTACTTTAGCATGAATAGCATCATCTTTTGGACCGCCTTTTCCCTTAATCTCTCCACCGTGTTTATAGCCGCGTTCTGCCATTTGTTTTTGAAGGTCAGAATTGTATTGATTCATTTCTTTATTTCTTGCAGTATCGTACTCCGCTAATCTATTTCCGTAGTCTATTCCTTCGTTAATCTTGTTAGCGCCTAAATATTTTGTTCCTGCTCCCACTAAAGCACCAGCGCCAGCGCCTATTAAAGCTCCCTGTGGACCAAACATCATTCCTATTTGCGCTCCTTTTGCACCTCCTGATAAAGCACCGCCTAAAGCAGCTTGTTTAGCGTCAATTGTTCCATTTGAATTTACTGCTTGAGATTGAAGGTAATCACCCCCCATAGTCCCTAATTGAGTTCCTGCATTAATCGCGGAGTTGGTAGTGTTTTTGTCCCAAGTAAATCCACCGTTGGCATAGCCTTTTACCATACCACCCTTAGCGTAATTTTGAACATTAGGAATTATTTCTTTTTGCTTATATCCAGCATCGTAATTATATGTTTTTCCTGAAGGGTCAGTGTATCCTGATTGTCCAAATGTTACTCCCGGATTTGGTTTATCAAATGTTGGAGCATTAACTGTAATTGGACCTTTTTGGACTGGAGTTGTTGTTTGACCAATTAACGGCGCTTTTGTAAGCGTTGTCGCGTTAGGGTCTTTTGTAATTGCAAATTGATATGGATTCAAAGGATCACTTGTCTTTGAAATTCCATAATAAGAATATCCTCCTTCTGGAAGTTTATATCGGTAAGTATCATTACCCCAATTACCAGAGACGTGTTCTAGTCCCGGATACATTGACATTAAATCATTACGATTTGTTTTT
>NZ_CALFIG010000082.1 GCF_937876455.1 uncultured Flavobacterium sp. | reverse complement strand
CCGCCTTTTTTTATAAAAGCCTGTCTAATACTAGACAGGCTTTTTTGTTTTTAATCCACTAAGCTCAAGAGAATATTATAAATGAAATGAATGCTAAGATACTATTGAAAAACACTGATTAGTGGCTGGTTTTATTTTTTCACTTCATATGTGAAGATAGTTTTCATAAAATCCCCCTAACTTGTTTACATAAGGCTATGACCAAATGACACTATTAATTGTAAATGTAATAAATGTTTATAAAACAATGCCTGCTCCAAAAAATGAAACAGGCATATTGTATATAATGAATGTGTTTTTTACATAAAACTGGCTATTACAATACCAAAAGTAATGGCTAAAAGCTTAGCTAAGTTAAATTTATGTCCTTCACTAGTTTCAAAAATAATGGTAGATGAAATGTGAAATAAGATACCTACTACAAAGCCTAATGCCTGAGCTTGGTAGGTTTGTATAAAGTTTAATTCTTTTGCTAATAAAGTGCCCACAGGTGTCATTAATGCAAATACTATCATAAAAAATAAAATGGCTTTTTTATCAAGTGCCGCATTCTTAAAGAAAAGCGTTAATATAATTGCTATGGGAAGATGGTGAATGGCTATGCCAAAAGCGAGATGGTTATCGTTATTTATGGGAATTCCTTCAAGTACAGCGTGTACACATAAACTGATGAAAAGTAACCACGGAATTTGACTCATTTTTTCATGACCGTGAACGTGTCCGTGTTCGGCACCTTTTGAAAAATATTCTAAGATGATTTGGAAAACGATTCCAAGCATAATGTACAATCCTACAGTTGAATGCACATGCTCATGACCATGTGCTTCATGATGTGATCCTTCTGAGGCGTAAATACCCGGAAGTAAGTGCATAACGGTTAATGACAATAAAAAAGAACCACTAAAGGCTAAAAGCAATTTGATGTTTTTTTTGTTTTTAGGCGTAACAAATAAGGCAATTAAATAGCCTATGATTACGGATAAAAACGGATACATGTATATTTGATAATTCATTCTGTCTTATTTAAAAATCATAATTAGTCGTTCTGATTCGTTTTTGTAGAATTTCTTTAATTTATAATCACCAAAAATATCTAACAAATAAATGTCACAGTGTGCCATCATTTCTTCAAAGTCTTCTAGGTATAGTGCAGAAACTTTTTCTTTAAATACAAAACTTTTGTCGTTATCGATAACTTGAATTTCTTTGATTATTTTTTTATTTTCAACATAGCGTTTAATGTGAAATGTAATGCCATCAATCGTTTTTGTCTCTTCCTGAACTAGATTTTTAATGACATAATGTGCATTTAAAAAATCGATTACCCCAAAGCCATATTCTGAAAGGCTATTTTTAATTACGTGTAATGCTTTTATATTATCTGCAGTATCGTCAAAATAACCAAAACTGGTAAATAAATTAAAAATGGCATCATATTTTGCAGTTATAGGCTCACGCATGTCGTGTACCTTAAATTGCAAGTTGTTGTTACTGAATTGTGAGGCGCGAGCAATGCTGTTTTCAGAAATATCCATTCCTGTAACTTGGTAGCCCAATTGATTTAAATAAATGGCATGTCTTCCTTTTCCACAAGCTAAATCGAGAATGGTACCGTTTTCGGGAAGGTTGAGATAGTGTGTTAAATTGTCCATAAACAACTGCGCTTCGCTATCGTTTCGGTCTTTGTAGAGGATATGATAGTAAGGCGTGTTGAACCACGATTCGAACCAATTTGCTTCTGATTGTTGGGTACTGGTTGTCATTAATATTGAATTCATTTCTTTCAAGTAGCAAATTTAATGTATTTTTGCACAAGAATGTCCGAATAAATGAAATTGCAATTGTTTTTTGCAATAGTACGGGAACTTGACTCATGGAAAATTATAAAATGGTAGCCAAAACGTTCTTTGGCTTTGAAGAATTATTAGAAAAAGAATTAGTACAGCTTGGTGCGCAACAGGTTCAAAAAGGAACCCGAATGGTTAGTTTTTATGGCGATAAAGGATTTATGTACAAAGCAAATTTAGCTTTGCGTACAGCATTAAAAATACTAAAACCGATACACACTTTTAAAGCTACTCATGAAAAAGGCCTGTATGCAGGGATACAAGCTATAGACTGGTCGACTTATCTATCGGTACAACAATCTTTTGTAATCGAAACAACTATATATTCTGAAACGTTTACGCATTCGCAATTCGTTTCTTTAAAAGTAAAAGATGCTATTGTAGATCAGTTTAGAGAAAAAACGGGACTGCGCCCAAATATTGATAAGGATTTTCCAGATTTACGTATTCATGTGCATATTGATAGAGAATTGTGTACGGTTTCTTTAGATACTTCGGGGACGTCTTTACATCAGAGAGGGTATCGTACGGCGACTAATATTGCACCTATCAATGAAGTATTAGCAGCAGGTATTTTGCTTTTATCAGGTTGGGACGGACAGGCTCATTTTATTGATCCTATGTGTGGTAGTGGTACCTTGTTAGCCGAAGCGGCTATGATAGCTTGTAACATTCCAGCTAATATTAATCGTAAAGAATTTGCTTTTGAAAAATGGCAAGATTGGGATAGTGCGCTGTTTGATACTATTTTAGAAGCGTTACTAAAGAAGACTAAAGAGTTTCATTATACAATTACGGGTTATGACAAAGCGCCTAGCGCCGTTAGAAAAGCTAAAGATAATTTAGAGAATGCTAATTTAGATGAGTATGTGTCTATTTCTCAAGAAGATTTCTTTGAAACGGAGAAAGCGTTTCAAGGGCCATTGCATATGATTTTTAATCCGCCTTATGGTGAGCGTTTAGACATTCAAATGGAGCGTTTTTATAGAGAAATTGGTGATACTATGAAACAAAAATATCCAAATACGACCGCATGGTTTATTACTTCAAATTTAGAAGCCTTAAAGTTTGTGGGACTAAAACCATCTCGAAAAATAAAATTATTTAATGGAAAACTTGAAGCTAGATTGGTGAAGTATGAACTATATGAAGGCAGCAAGAAAGGGAAGTATATGAATAATTAGTGATAAGTAAAAAGTTACGGTTTAACAATTAAAAATAGCAATACAATGAATAAAAAAGTTAAAGCATTTATATACAATTTTATAGGATTTGTAGTGATTTATATTCCTACATTATACATCGTGTCTAAAGCAACTCATTTGCATGGTATTTGGATTCCTATGACGGGTTTTATGGTATCATTGCTTTTAGCGCCAAAATTTCAAGCTATACGTACAAATGAAGGTGAAAAAATTTATATGAAATGGCTTTTTGTAAAAGGAGTTAGAGAAATAAAATAAAAAAAATCCCGATGTAATTCGGGATTTTTTTTATTGTAATGTGTTTTGTCATTCCGAATTTATTTCGGAATCTAAAAATTATTGTAAATCAAATAATTACAGAAACTGAAACGAGTTCAGTTTGACAATATTAACCTTTTTAGGTAGCCTCTTTTTTAGTCCTGTTTCGCCACGGTTTTATTTTTCTTATAAATAGGAATAAAGTAGCTTATGCTGTAAGTAAAACCTGCACCAAATTTACTCCCTTCATACGTTTTATTGAATCCGGGAATGTATAAATTAGCAAATCCATCAGGCGTTTTGTTCGTCATCATGTAGTTGAGGCGAGCAGAGAATCCTACAAATACATTATTGAAAACTTTTGCTTTAAGTCCTGTTACGACTTCTAGCCAATTTGCAGAAAGGCCATTCCATTTTTCCCCAGAAATAATGGTGTTTTGTCCAAAATTACTTCCGGCTTGGTAAATGGTATAGTGGTTTAAGGTTTGGCTAAAACGACCTACTCCAGCACGCATCCCAATATAAATAAGGTTTTCCATGTCAAGCCAATTTTCATATGCATTAAAGTCAAACCCTACTTTAAAGTAAGTACCGTTAGCCGTATAATTAAGTTGGTCGTCGTTAACTGTTTTTTGTTCATTACCTAGTTCACCTGCAATATAAATTTTTTTGGTTAAACGATAATCGCCTACAAGTTCTAAACCTTTGTAATTTTTATCGTAAAATGAGCGTGTAAGCCTATAAGCGTCAAAACCAAGTCTAAGACCATAGCGTTGCGTAATTTTTATAGAATCTTTCGCAGCAGTTTTGTTTTGTGCACTACTTAGTGTACAAAAACAAACGATGATAAGTTTAAAAATATATTTTAACATGAGTTTCCGTTTCGTTAGCTATATACGATTGAACAACGACTATATTTTGTATCCAATTGTTGCTGTCAGGTGTCAGCACAACAGGACTAGTAGGTTGTAATGTAAATAAGGTTTTAAAGCCACAAGCTCTAGATACATAGGAAGTGGCACGAGTATAATTAAATGTAAGTGAGTCTAAATTATCGTCTGTAGTTACTGTAGTGCCACCATTTTGTATAAAATGCAATACCGTATTGTCTTGAAATGTTTTTAGAGGGACTTTAATTTTATTAGTCCCTGAAAACGGATTCAATGCTTTTGTAAAGTCGGGCGAAGTCACAAGTAAGTTGGATACGTTTTTTGCTGTAGTAGGATTGGCAGCATCATAAAATTCAATGACTACTTTAGGTGTTGTAGGCGTGCTTTCGGCACAAATGTCGTCTTTTTCACAATTGGATAGTGAAAAGGCTAACAATACTATGAAAAATAATTTAGCGTTCATACGGTATTAAATTTTAGTGCGTAATTCTAATAAAACCACATTTTCTACATGATGCGTTTGTGGAAACATGTCTACAGGTCGCACACGTGTAACCTTATATTTTTCATCTAATAAAGCTAAGTCTCTGGCTTGTGTTGCCGAATTACAGCTTACATACACCACTTTTTTAGGTGCAATTTTTATAATTTGTTCCACTACATCTTTGTGCATGCCATCTCGAGGTGGATCTGTAATAATAATATCTGGTTGGCCATGTGTACTAATGAATTCGTCATTAAATACATTTTTCATGTCGCCTACAAAAAATTCGCAATTTGTAATTTGGTTGCGTTCGGCATTCAATTTAGCATCGGCAATGGCTTCTGGCACAGCTTCTACACCGATTACTTTCTTTGCTTTTTTTGAAACAAACTGAGCTATGGTTCCTGTTCCTGTGTACAAATCATAAACGGTTTCGTTACCCGTTAAGCCTGCAAAATCTCGGGTAATAGTATACAGTTCGTAGGCTTGTTCAGAATTGGTTTGGTAGAATGATTTAGCATTAATACTAAATTGTAATCCTTCCATTTCTTCTAAAATATAATCACGTCCTTTAAATAAAATAATATCTTGATCGTAGAGCGTGTCATTCAATTTTTGATTAATTACATATTGTAAAGATGTAATTTCTGGAAAACGCTCTGCTAAGAAATTCATAAGCAATTCGATATTTTTTTTGTCATTTTCAAAAAACTGAATCAACACCATTAGCTCTCCTGTAGATGCTGTTCGTATCATTAAGGTGCGCAAAAGGCCTTCGTGATTTCTGGGATTGAAAAAGGATAAATTAGCGGCGTTAGCAAAGGTTCGTATCTCATTACGAATCGCATTAGAAGGGTCTTGCTGTAAATGACAAGTTTGAATGTCTAAAATTTTATCCCACATACGTGGAATGTGAAACCCAACAGCATTTTTATTGTCTAAATCTTCTCCCGATTGAATTTCGGCATCTGTCATCCATCTTGAAGATGAAAAGCCAAATTCCATTTTATTTCTATAGAAAAATTGTTTTTCAGAACCTAAAATTGGTTCAAATTCAGGCAATTCAATTTTACCGATACGTTTTAAATTATTATAAACTTCTTGGTTTTTGTAAACCAATTGCTGTTCGTATTTCATATTTTGCCACTTACAACCACCACAAACACCAAAATGATCACAAACAGGCGTTACTCTGTGTTCAGAAAAGGAGTGTATTTTTATAGCTTTTCCTTCATAATATGCTTTTCTTTTTTTGAATGTTTGAATATCTGCCACATCACCGGGCACTACATTCGGAATAAAAATTACTTTGCCATCAGGTGCCTTTGCAACCGATACACCTTTTGCTCCTGCATCAAGGATTTCTACGTTTTCGAATACGATTTTGTCTGTTTTCTTTCTTCCCATGAAGCAAAAATAAGGATTGTTAGTATCATATAATAAATTATTTTACTTTTATAGCAAAATTAGGATGATGTATACCCACTTAGCTTTACTTAGAGGCATTAATGTTTCTGGACACAACATGATTAAAATGGATGTTTTAAAGTCACTCTTAGAACAGGCAGGCTTTATGAATGTCAGGACGTATATTCAATCAGGGAATGTTTTTGTGAACTCAGAAGAAGAAAACAGCGCAAGTGTAGGGTTTATAATTAAGCAAGAAATTTTTAAACAATTGGGGCTAGAAGTTCCTGTAGTAGTTATTGGCAAAAAAGAGTTGGAAACCTGTTTTACTACTAATCCTTATTTGAAAGGAAAAGAGGTTGATGAAAAAAAATTATATGTGGCTTTTATCTCAAAAGAATTACCTTCATCTGCTATAAATGACTTAAAAATTAGCCAATTTAAGCCTGATGAAGCAAGTATTGATCAAAATAAAATTTATATAAAATATGCTGTTGGTGCAGGAAATACAAGATTAGACCAAAAATATATTGAAAAAAAATTAAATGTAGTAGCTACTATTCGTAATTGGAATACAGTTACAAAACTATTGGAGATGTTTGACTAATTTTTATATAGTCATTTCGACCTATTGGGAGAAATCACATTAATATTGTTTATGAGATTTATTTCATCAGTTCGATTTCGTTAGATACTTCGTCGAAATGAAAAGAAGCTATAAACTCTTAAACTTTTTTACTACTTTTGCTATACGGTTGATTTCTCACCTTTAAGAAGGAATTGCGATGTAACAATCAATAAAAATCGAATCATGTCAGTTTTAGAAAAAATGCCCCGAGACTTCGGGACGGCTGAAGCCATAGCTTTAGAAGATCAGTTCGGAGCGCACAATTACCATCCACTTCCTGTTGTATTAAGTAAAGGTGAAGGTGTTTACGTTTGGGATGTGGAAGGAAAAAAATATTTTGATTTTCTTTCGGCTTACTCGGCGGTTAACCAAGGACATTGTCATCCAAAAATTGTAAATGCTTTAATTGAGCAGGCTAAAACCTTAACCTTGACCTCTCGTGCGTTTTACAATGATAAGTTAGGGGTGTATGAAAAGTACATTACAGAATACTTTGGATTTGATAAAGTATTGCCTATGAATACAGGAGCTGAAGCAGTAGAGACAGCAATCAAAATATGTAGAAAATGGGCTTACGAAAAGAAAGGAATTGCCGAAAAACAAGCCCAAATTATTGTTTGCGAAAATAATTTTCACGGGAGAACGACCACTATTATTTCTTTTTCAAATGATGAAAATGCCCGAAAAAACTTTGGTCCTTATACAGAAGGATTTATTAAAATACCTTACGACGATAGCGCAGCATTAGAACAAATATTAGCATCATCACCTACAATTGCGGGCTTTTTAGTTGAACCTATTCAAGGCGAAGCAGGGGTTTATGTGCCTTCTGAAGATTTTATAACAAAAGCAAAAGCATTATGCGAAAAATACAATGTATTGTTTATTGCTGATGAAGTACAAACAGGTGTTGCTCGAACAGGTTCATTATTAGCCGTTTGTGGTAATTGTACTTGTGAAAACAAATGTGAAAAACAAGCGACATATGTACATCCTGATATTTTAATATTAGGTAAAGCAGTTTCTGGAGGAGTATATCCCGTTTCGGCAGTTTTAGCAAATGATGAAATAATGAATGTCATTAAGCCAGGTCAACACGGTTCTACCTTTGGAGGAAATCCTGTTGCGGCTGCGGTTGCAATGGCTGCGTTAGATGTAGTTGCCGAGGAGAATTTAGCTCAAAATGCACGAAAATTGGGTAAAATTTTTAGAGATGAAGTTGCCAAGTACATTCAAACATCATCAATAGCAAAATTAGTAAGAGGAAAAGGTTTGTTGAACGCTGTAGTGATTAATGATACTGAGGAAAGTGATACAGCTTGGAATATTTGTGTAAGACTTGCTGAAAAAGGATTGTTAGCTAAACCTACTCATGGAAATATTATTCGTTTTGCACCACCATTAGTAATGACGGAAGAACAACTAAGAACGTGCATAGGAATACTACTCGAAACATTTAAAGAGTTTGAAAAATAAAAAAAGAGGCTTTTGCCTCTTTTTTTATTTGTTATACTAATTGTTTTAACGCGATTTCAAAAGCTCTAGCACTAATGTTTTTCTTGTCGGAATTTAAATCATATGTTTTTTGAATGGCTTTTTTAATAATTTCAGAAGAATCATTAAATATAGCTTCATCAGTCATTTGTACTTTTTTCTCCATAAAATAAGCAAAAACTCTAGCCATACCACAATTGGATATGAAGTCTGGAATTAAGCTTATTTTTTTATCTGTATCTTCCATGATTGGACCAAAAAATATTTCTTTATCTGCAAAAGGAACATTCGCACCGCATGAAATAACTTCTAATCCAGAAGCAATCATATGGTTTACTTGATCTTGAGTCACTAATCTAGAAGCAGCACATGGTGTAAAAATTTCAGCTCCAATTTTCCATATTTTCTCATTTATTTCAGCAAATGGAATCATGTGTTCAGCGACTAATTTATTGCCATCTTTTGCTAAAAATAAGGCTGTTATTTCTTCAAATGTAAAGCCATTTTCATTCAATACGCCTCCATCACGATCGATAATACCAACTACTTTAGCACCCATTTTTGATAAATAGTATGCAGCGGCTGAACCTACGTTTCCAAAACCTTGAACAATTGCTCTTTTGCCTTTCACATCTCCACCATATATTGTATAAAAATGTTTTACCGCTTCGGCTACTCCAAATCCAGTAATCATATCAGCAATAGTATATTTCTTTAAAACATCTGGTGAATAAGTTGGGTTTTCAATAACTTTTATAACGCCTTGACGTAATTGTCCTATTCTATTTATTTTATCCGCTTCAGTGGGTTTAAAATGCCCGTTAAAAACACCTTCTTGTGGATGCCAAACACCACAATCTTCAGTCATAGGGATTACTTCATGGATTTCGTCTACATTTAAATCGCCACCCGTTCCATAATAATTTTTTAATAGAGGAGAAACCGCTTTGTACCATCTTTCTAGGACTCCTTTTTTACGTGGATCAGCAGGGTCAAAGTTAATGCCCGATTTTGCACCACCTATCGCCGGCCCAGATACTGAAAATTTAACTTCCATTGTTTTAGCTAATGAAAGCACTTCATTCATGTCTAAACCTTTACGCATACGTGTTCCGCCACCTGCAGCTCCGCCTCTTAACGAGTTGATTACTGTCCAGCCTTCCGCTTCTGTTTCAGGATCTTTCCAGTTGAATACAATTTCTGGTTCTTTATCTTCAAATTTTTTTAATAAATCTTTCATTAAATTGGTTTTAGGTGTTGTGTCTGTTTATTGGGTGCAAATATAATTGTAATAATTGAACTTGAAAATTAGTTTGTAGTAAATATTTTACCTGATGAGTGATCTTTTTGGGCGCCCGTTACACTTGCTAAAACATTGATTTCATTTCTTAATTTTAACACACCAAGTAGGGCAAATATGAGTGCTTCTTTAAATTCAATTGTTTTGGTATCAGGAATGGTTATTTGGATATATGGTGCATTTTTCTGGATTTCATTGATTAAGAAAGTATTGTATGCTCCGCCACCTGTAACTAATAATGTGCTGTTTTTTTGTGTTGTCACTTTAGCAATTTGAAAGGCGACATGTTTAGTAAAAGTATGCAACACATCTTCTGTTGAACAATTAAATTTTTCTATAAGTGGAAGAATGATGTCTTTTACATATTCAAAACCTAAAGATTTTGGATACGGTTGATGGTAAAAGGGTAAGGCATTTAGGGTTTCAAATAAGGAGGTGTTTAAAATTCCTTTTGCGGCATGTTTGCCTCCTTCGTCAAAAGGAAAACCTAGTTTTTCGGCATATAAATTTAAAACGGTATTTACTGGAGAAATATCGAAAGCAATACGTTTTCCGTTTTCAAACATTGAAACATTTGAAAAACCACCTAAGTTTAAACAATACGTATAGGATGAAAATAAAATTTGGTCTCCTATAGGGACTAATGGAGCACCTTGACCGCCTAGTTCAACATCCTGTACTCTAAAATCACATACAAAAGGAACAGTAAAATAAGAAGCTATTTCGGGTAAATTTCCTATTTGTAATGTAAAACCATTTTGGGGTTGATGTAAAATAGTATGCCCGTGCGAACAAATAGCATCTAAATTAGTTAGCTGGTTTTTTGTAATGAAATGAGAAATTAATTCACCTAAATAGGAAGTGTATTTTTTGTTTAACGTTTCTAATTCAGCTGTGCCATAATTGATGCCGCTTTTTAATGCTGTAATCCATTCTTGGTTATAGGGTATTGTCTCGCAAACACCTATTTTATAATGCCAAGTAGCGTTGTTTAATGTAAAATTTACATGCGCAATATCTACTCCGTCTAATGAAGTTCCTGACATCACGCCTATAACGTTATAGTGATTTTTAAACATGGGTTAAAAATACAAATTGTTATTGAAAAATTCATATTTTTTATATACATTTGAACTCAAATTTTACATATTATTCAATTTATATACTTATAAAATATGGATTTCAATTTATCTGAAGAACATTTGATGATTCAACAAGCAGCGAGAGATTTTGCTCAAGCTGAATTATTACCTGGAGTAATCGAAAGAGATGAACATTCAACTTTTCCTACTGAGCAAGTCAAAAAAATGGCTGAGCTTGGTTTTTTAGGAATGATGGTTGATCCAAAATATGGTGGTGCAGGGTTAGATAGTATTTCGTATGTGGTAGCGATGGAAGAGATTGCAAAGGTAGATGCGTCTGCCGCAGTTATTATGTCTGTCAACAATTCGTTAGTTTGTGCCGGATTAGAAAAATATTGTAACGAAGAGCAAAAACAAAAATATTTAGTTCCATTAGCGCAAGGAGATGTAATTGGAGCATTTTGTTTGTCAGAGCCAGAAGCGGGTTCGGATGCCACTTCACAAAAAACCACTGCCATTGATAAAGGTGATTATTATTTGTTAAATGGAACAAAAAATTGGATAACAAACGGAGGAACAGCCTCTACTTATATTGTTATTGCACAAACAGATATTGAAAAAGGACATAAAGGAATTAATGCTTTTATTGTAGAAAAAGGTTGGGAAGGATTTTCTATTGGTCCAAAAGAAAAGAAAATGGGAATTAGAGGTTCTGACACACATTCTTTATTATTTAGTGATGTTAAAGTCCCTAAAGAAAACAGAATTGGTGAAGATGGATTTGGTTTTAATTTTGCGATGGGCGTGTTAAATGGAGGCAGAATAGGAATTGCATCACAAGCATTAGGTATCGCACAAGGAGCTTATGAGTTAGCATTGAAATATGCACAAGAACGTGTAGCTTTTGGAAAACCGATTTTTAATCACCAAGCGATAGCATTTAAATTAGCTGATATGCATGTGAAAACTACAGCAGCACGCTTATTAGTTCATAAAGCAGCGGCTGAAAAAGATGAAGGAAAAGATATTGCACATTCTGGTGCTATGGCAAAATTGTATGCTTCTGAAGTAGCTTTAGAAGTGGCTAATGAAGCTGTTCAAATACATGGTGGAAATGGCTATGTAAGTGAGTATCACGTAGAGCGTATGATGCGTGATTCAAAAATTACTCAAATTTATGAAGGTACTTCTGAAATTCAACGAATTGTTATTTCTAGAGGGCTTGTCAAATAAATAAGGGCATAAATAAAAATGCGGTCAAAATTTTATT
The DNA here is from genome assembly GCF_937876455.1 of uncultured Flavobacterium sp. Taxonomy (GTDB): domain Bacteria; phylum Bacteroidota; class Bacteroidia; order Flavobacteriales; family Flavobacteriaceae; genus Flavobacterium. Next base: position 841 of record NZ_CALFIG010000082.1, on the reverse strand, counting down.
GACCGCATTTTTTTATTACATACAATCTAGTGCTCGTTCTAAACGCATTCCTCTTGATCCTTTGATTAGTATAAAAGCGTTTGCGGTATTTTTAGTTGTAAAACTGCTTTGAAAGTCTTCAAATGAATCGTAAAAATGCAACTTAGACAGGTTTGTTTGTTGTGTTAAAAATTCCTTTCCTATAAAATAAAAAGTAATTGCATCTTGCTTTTTGCAGAGTTCCACTATTTTTTTGTGTTCTTCAAAACTTTCTTCTCCCAATTCAAACATATCACCTAAAATAGCGATTTTATTTTCTTCCTCTAGCTGAAAAAAGTTTGTTAATGCAGCTTGCATACTACTAGGGTTTGCATTATAAGCGTCAAGTATGATAGTGTTAGTTTCTTTTTGAAGTAATTGAGAACGGTTATTTGTGGGAATATAATTTTCGATGGCTTGTTTTATGATTTTGATTGGAATGTTAAAATAGGAGCCTATTGTTATGGCAACATTTATATTGTTTGCGTTATATAATCCAATGAGGTGGGATTGAATGATTGTATTGTTACATTTAATTTTCACCATCGGATTCGCTTCAATAGAGTCAATTGTAACAAAATTATTTTTTGCGTGTAAACCAAATGAAATAGTTTCTATATATTTGGTTTTTTCAACTTGTAACGGGTCGTCATTGTTTATAAATGCAATATGATTTGATGAGGCTAAATAATCATACAATTCGCTTTTCCCTTTGATAACTCCCTCAACACCGCCAAATCCTCCGAGCCGCACCGTCCCCGGCACACGCGCCGGATGGCGCGTTCGCCCGGCCAGAGAGGTAATGGTTTCAATACGCGACGCA
>NZ_CALFIG010000081.1 GCF_937876455.1 uncultured Flavobacterium sp. | reverse complement strand
AGCGTTTTATTTTTGAAGTATAAACATCCAAAATCACGAGAATTTCAGGATTTATGTGTAGTTCAACAGGTCTGTTTCTCCCTGCAAAATGATATTCCACAAACACTCCTGCCTCTTCTAAACGCTTTCTGTGATTACGAACAGTTTTAGAACATATTGCAATACTGCTAACCTCATTTCGCTTTAGCTGGGTAACTAGAAAGGAATTGATTTTAAACTCTTCAATTGGTCGCTTAGATGTAATACCGCCTTTGATAAACTTCTCATTGCGTTTCATCAATTGGGAGTTATACAAATGCAACAGATTTTGAAATACTACTTCAGTAGCATATTTTACTGTTTGGATTTTCTTTTTCTCAACAATCAGTCCATAGTCATTGCAGAACTCTTCAACTGCTTGGTTGTAGGCTCTTGGATTGGTAAGCTTTTCATTGTGAAGCAGAAATAACCTTTTTAATTCAACTTGCACCTCAGAAAGTTTGTTCTCTTGACAGAACTCTACAACACTCTTGTTATGCATTTGTATCAGTTCGTTTTCCGCTTGGGTCTTGAAATTGTAACTGGCAATATACTTACGGTAATTATCCATTGTACTGGAAAAAGCTTCTTCAATGATTGCCGGGTAAATTGCAATGATTCTATCCGACAATTGCAATGGTTTATTCACATCCATTGCAATAGGCTGTTTAGACTCTTCTTTTATTGGGTTCTCCCCAATACCAAAAAGATTGGAAGCTAAAGAGAAAACCCTGCTATCTAGCTTTTGATTGTCGTTTCTTGTCATAATTTGTAACTCTAATTTCTATTGCATTGCTTTTTATTCCAATTGCAATTTCATTGCAATGTCTTGTAACCTTTAGCAATGGCGCATTAGTGCGCCATTGTGTCAAGGGAGTTTAGGCAATTTGCCAGTATGTATTTTTAGTTTGATAACTTACTTTTGAATAACAAACTGTAATGACTTGGAAGAGATAAACAGGATTTAATTCGCTTTTATTTTTTCTCCAAAAAGGCAGTACTGCTCTTCTACAAAGTTCAAATACAAAGCCCAGAAAAGCAAAAAAAATATCGAAGCAAAGCCCTGAAATACAAGGCAATTGGGCGCAATTATCAAGATTTTGACAATGCAAATAAATCCGAGACGTCATAAGACCTCTCGGAAATAGTTTTTATTTGATTTTAAATTTTGTGATTAAAGAGTGAACTGAAATATTAAAGTGTATTTCAATTCCAATTAAGTAGGATAGATTTTTGCCCCTTGCAATTCTGTCAATTTTCATTGCAATACCATTGCAATGATTTAATAGATAAACTCTTCAACAGCCTTATCAAGTTCTTCATTGATGATTTTGGCGTATATCTGTGTAGTTCTAATATCTTGGTGGTCCATCAGCTTTGAAACGTGTTCAATTCGCATTCCATTATTAAGTGCGTTAGTAGCAAAACTGTGACGGCTTAAATGAAAAGAAACGTGTATTGGTAACTCCAAAGCTTTTGCAATTTTCTGTATCTGAAAATTTGCCGACTTATTGGCTTTTTCAGTTATTTCATATCGATACTCCTTGTTCTTTAAAAATAAAGCAGGGTTTTTGACAATTGGAAAAATAAAGTCGTCAGGTGATGGATTTGGTTTTTGGTATTTCTTGATTATATCCAATGCAACTTGACCGATTTTAAACTGGTGCAGTCTTCCTGTTTTATTAATAATCTTTTTTATTCGCTGTTCCGATTCTATGAAGTGTTTGTTTTGGATTTCTAAAACATCACTAAAGCGCAATCCTCCGGCATAAATCGAAAAAATAAACATATCCCTGTAAATACAACTTAAACTTCCCTCTTGGGCTTTAAAATCAATCATGGACTGTATTTGGTCTTTCTTTAAAAACAATCTTTTGCCAGTATCCTTTTTTAAGGTTAGCTTACTAAAAGGGTACATAAATTCGGGAATAATATCTTCTTTTATGGCTTCCTTGAACATAATAGCTAAAATCATTATGGAATATCTTTGGGTAGTTGCACCGTTCTTTAGAGTGTTTCCCATATAAGCCATATAATCCATTAAAACGGAAACCGTAATATCATCAAAGTAAATATCTTTTGTCCCAACCCATTTTTCAAACTTCTCTAAATAGACGAGATAGTTTTTATAGGTTGCAATGGAAACATTTCCTCTGATTCTTTCGCAACGTCTGTAAGCGTACTCGAAAAAGTTTGGCACTTCTTTTCCTTTTATGGCTTCTTTTAGTTTTTTAACCGAAACTGATTTTACCTTTCTTTCCAAATCGGCAACCTGTGCTTCTGCATCAGCTACCTTTTGGGAAATGGAAGCATTCATTCTTGCACTATTAGGATGGTTTTTCTTTACCCGCTGTTTAACTTCGTCCCATTCGGTTTCTTTCAACTTTAAACCGACTGAAATAAATTTAGTTTTTCTATCTTTAATAACCCTTATATACAAAGGAGAATGACCCGTTTGGTCGGCTTGATGCGTTCTTAAAATCAGTTTAATTGATGCCATTTTATGAAAAAAGGAATTGTTGTACTATATTTGTAAAAGGAAGCAAACAAGTGAAACCCTTTAAAACAGAAGGATTGCAATTGAGTGCAACGGGATACAAGAGTACAACATTTGGTACAACAAAACAAACATTTTAATGCTTTTCTTTGCTTTATTTTAAATTAAAAAAATTAAAAAAATCAACAAATACGGTACTTTTGAAGCAAAGTAGTAGACTAGCATATATAGTTGAGCTAACAGCGGTTTCGCGCAATTGCGAATTTTGTAGTAAATTCACATTCTCGTTTCGCAAGAAATAGTATCTTAGTCAGAAATTGTTACTGCGCCAATTCGCAAACCTTAAAGATGTATTACTCAGATTTTCTTAAAACCATTTGCTTAATTACCAAATTTTGGTAACTTTACAAAAAAATGTTGTAATCATGGGCAGAAACACATCCATATCTTTAGGAAGTCATTTTGAAAGTTTTATCGAATCAACGGTTTCAAAAGGTCGTTTCAATAACGCAAGTGAAGTAGTACGCGCTGGCCTTAGACTTTTAGAAGAAGAAGAAAACCGCATAATCATTTTACGTAATGCAATACGTGAAGGAATTGAAAGTGGTCGAGCTGTTGACTTTGATCCCAAAAAACACTTAGAAACGCTAAAATCAAGAAAAAAGTAATGGCTAAGTTTTACTTCACTAACAAAGCCGTTGAAGATTTAGGAGAAATTTGGAATTATACCGTTAATACTTGGTCAGAAAACCAAGCTGAGATCTATTATTCTTTACTAATCGATTCTTGCCAAGAATTAGCCAATAAACCAAATCAAGGTAAATCATATGAAGTGGTTGAAAAAAATGTCTTAGGGTTTAAAACCGGACAACACGTAATTTTTTATAGAATAGTAGCAGAAAAAGAAATTGAAGTTGTTAGAATCTTACATGGAATGATGGATATGAAAAACCATTTATAACAGCGGTTTCGGTAATAGCTTGTTTTTATTTTTATGCGATTACAAAAAATGCTTAACTTTAACATAAAATAATCTGTTCGCTGGCAACACTATTGTCGCCAAGCCGCTGAACGTTACCACTCCTCTACAACTGTTATTTTTTTGCTAAAAATTTGAGTATACTACAAAAACAACGTAGCTTTAAAATAAAAAATGAAAACTCTTTTTTACCTTATACTGGCAATCGTGTGCATGTCTTGTCAAGGGCAAACTAAACCCGCAACCACCATCGCCACTAAAGAAACACCTAAACCGCAAACCGTTATAAAAAAAGACAGCATGAAATTTGAAATTACCAAAACACCCGCAGAGTGGAAAGACCAATTAACAGAGGAAGCCTATGCCGTATTGCGTGAAAAAGGTACAGAGCGTCCTTTTACGGGAGCGTATGACAAACATTTTGAAAAAGGTATGTATGTATGTGCCGGCTGTGACAACCCGCTTTTTACTTCAGACACAAAATTTGATTCGCACTGCGGTTGGCCTTCATTTGATGCAGCCATTAAAGGCGCTGTCATTTATGAAAAAGACAACAGCTATGGTATGCAACGTGTAGAAGTGCAATGTGCAAAATGTGGCGGTCACTTAGGCCATGTTTTTGATGACGGCCCGCAAGAAACAACAGGCATGCGTTTTTGTACCAATTCGGTTTCTATAAAATTTATCCCTAAAAAATAAAGCCAGTATAGCTAATTTTAGTACTTTTAGGGCACAAATGTAAACAAATGCGCATACTATTAGTAGGAGAATTTAGTCGGTTACACAATTCGCTCAAAGCGGGTCTTGTGGCGGCTGGTCATGAAGTTGTACTTATAAACAACGGCGATAGTTTTAAGAACTATCCTACTGATATTTCTATCAAAGCCACTTTTTTTAAATCTAAACTAGGCCGTATGCCCCGTCAAATTTGGTTTCGCTTGTTTGGTTTTGACTTGGCACTTTTAGAGCATGGGCTTCGATTTTGGTGGCATTTACCTAAACTTGAGGATTTTGATGTGGTGCAACTTATTAATGAAAAACCAATACAAACTTGTCCTCGCTTAGAATTGTATTTGCTAAAAAAGTTATTTCGCCACAACAAAAATGTATTTTTACTTTCTTGTGGTGTAGATTATAGCAACATGCAACATCATTTGCAACAAAACGAACGTTACTCGTTGCTTAAACCTTATTTTGAAAACAAAACACTCGTTGCTAAGCAATATACGTTTATGTTTGAGTTTACAACCCCGAGACACAAAAAAATTCATGATTTTATCTACAGCCATAGCAAAGGCGTTATCGCTGGTGATTTAGATTATGTAAATGCCATACAAAACAAACCAAACTATTTGGGACTTATCCCCTATCCAGTTGTGTTACCAGAAAAGTCAAAAGCCGTAACGGCAGTAGACAAAGTCGTTATTTTTTTAGGTATCAATTCTGGAAATAGTTTTACGAAAGGAATTCCGCTCTTTGAAGCCGCATTAGCACGTTTAAAAGAAAAATATGAAGACCAAATTAGTATCTTACAAACAACAGATGTGCCTTATGCAATGTATCAAGAAAGCTACCAAAAAGCACAAGTCATTCTAGACCAAGTGTATGCTTTTGACCAAGGATATAATGCGCTGGAAGCAATGGCAAAAGGCAAAGTGGTTTTTACAGGTGCCGAAACAGAATTTTTAAAGCACTATAACTTACAACCTAATGAAGTTGCGATCAATGCGCTGCCTGATGTTGAGGCTCTAGTTAAAGAACTTTCTTTTCTTATTGAACACCCTGAAGAAATAGAACGCATAAGCAAAAATGCAATTGCTTTTGTTGAAAAAGTGCATGATGCAAATAAAGTTGCAAAAATGTATGTGGAAAAATGGTTAGCGGCTATTTCGTAAATAGTTTTTTCAAATCAACTCGTTGCTGTAACGCACGATAGGAATACACTACAGAAAAAATAACCAAAACACCTATAAAATAGTGATAGTGTGGCAAAAAGAATACGGCTAATGCGGCACCCATTCCTAAATTTACATTCACAATCATTAATTTCTTTAATGCGCTTTCAAATTGAAATGCATAGGATTTGTTAACCACAAAGTAAACATATAAAGCATAGATTGCATAATGTAGCACATAGGCCAATCCTAAACCTTCTAACCCAAAATAATTATAGAACAATATAGAAAGTGTGACATTTAAAAAATCGCCCAATAATTCTTGTTTAAAAAATTGCTTTTTATTTCCTTTGGCTAATATGATATACCCTAAAGGCATCGTAATGGCTTTTAAGATTACAGAAAGTAAAGCAAATTTTAAAATAGAAAATGCAGGTAAAAAAGAGTGGGAATAAAATAATTCAATTACATAAGGACCTGTAAGATATAAAAACAATACGGCAGGCGTTATAACGATAAGTGCGATTTCCATTTGCTTATTGACTAAACTTTTAACAGCACTATTATCATCGTTTATTGTTGCTAATTTTGGATAAAAGTCATACGACATCGCTTGAAAAACCAACCCCAAATAATTAACTAAAATAACATTTCCCACTTCATAAAGCCCCACTATTGCTGTGGAATGTGAGGTTTGTGTTAAAAATAATTTAATGAGTAAAAAGCAAATTTGTCCAAAAATTAAATTGATTGACATAAAAAAGCCAAGCTGAAGCATTGGCGAAGCCGCAATTTTTAATTCTTTTAAAGACAATACACTAAATTGCCATGTATAGTTTCGGGTAAATAAATAAGCTAAAACGAGTTGGACTAGCGCTCCATAAATCACCACCCAAATAACACCTTCTGTTCTAAAAAAGTAATACAACGGAACACTTCCTAAAGCTGTAAAAAAGGAGACTGCTAAGTTAAAAATCGCTAGGGTTTTAATTTGATTTACTCCTTGCAAAATAGCAACATATACATTTGAAATACTTGTAAAAACAAAATATAAAATTAACAACCAATACCACGAAAAAGGCAATGAGGTAGTAAAAATAATTTCATTAAAAAAAAGACCAAACAACACCGAAACTAAGGCACCTAACACGCCTATACCTATGGCAAGTTGAAAAAGTAAATTAACCGTTGTAGCAAAGGTCGTTTCTTTTTTTATTGCTATTTCTCTTGTGGCGGTTTTTAAAAACTCAAAACTTGTAAGCGCTAAAATAATTTGTAAAACATTTTGAAGGAGTGCCACCAAGCCCATACCAATAGGGCCTAAAAACAAGGCAACTAATTTAGAAGAAACAGCAAAAACAACCATTTTTAAGAGTTGTACAAACCCGAAAATGCCTGTTGCTTTAAGTATTGAATGATGTGAATGTTGTTCTTCCATATTAATCGATATGACAACCAATGTCGATATATTGTTTCCTAAAATTATGATACCATTTTTTCCAATTAGCTGGTGCAATTGAGTCCTTTGATGCGAGTAAATCTAGCACTGCGGCTGATGAAAAATCTTTAGGCAACGATGCTAAACTATCAAATTTATCCTGAAACCAAGCTTCATTTAATAGTAAATTAAATTGATTCATATCCATTGCTTCAGCATAATGCTCTTTATACTGATTTGTGGCAGAAGAAATAAACCCTGTTTTCACTACTTCTTGCGACAATCGAGCTACCGCATAACTTCCTTTAGAAGCCTGCCATTTTTTTACTGCATTAAATAATTGCAAGCCTTCACTTACTTCATTTTTGTGGTTTTGCCACATGGCTAAAAAATAGTTTTTTTCAAAAATCATTCCCGCCACTGAATATAAGGTGTAGTAAGCAATACGTTTTTTTTCTGAATGAATACCAAGTAAATTAAGTATTCTTTTAATTTTAAAACGGTAAAAACGATAAAAAATAAAATCATACAACCAGGGAAGTGTAGTGTATAATTTTGGCTCCAAAATAACTAAATTTGGTGTCGGTATTTCTCTTTTATGTTGAATTAAATTAGGATTGCCTAACCAAAATAATTTAGTCATTACAACATTATTCTCACGCATTTCTTTTTCGATAGTGGTCAAACTAACAGCTTGAGTAAACCACATATCATCTTCGAGTAAAATAAAATAATCTGATACGCGTTGTGCCGTAGCAACCCATAAATCAATAGGTACTTTATATTCATACACAGGAATACCTTGGGTTACTTTTTCTTGCTTATCTTGATAAAATGCAGATGTAAGAATTTTAATTTGAGGGAATTTGGTTTGAATTTTTGCTAAATAAGGCTCTGGGGTACCGTCATCCAACACATACACCTCACCCGCTAAATCAGTTACATAGGTATAAAGCGTGTGCAAACAACGTTCTAAATAATAGGGTCTGTTAAACGATTTAATTATAACGTCCATGCCGATACTTTTTGAATTACATAGGTAACTTCGTCATCTATCATTACAGGGCTTATAGGCAAACTCAATACTTCTTGATGTAATTTTTCAGTAATAGGAAACGATAAATCATTCCAAGCTTCATATGCTTTTTGCTTGTGTGGAGGTATCGGATAATGAATTAAAGTTTCTATTCCTTGTGTCTTCAAATAGCTTTGAAAGGCCTCTCTATGGGGTGTTCTAATGACAAATAAATGAAAAACATGAGGCGTTTGTATGTCCCATTGTGGCAATTGAATCAAGGGGTTTTTAATTTCATTACTGTAGCGTTTTGCAATGGCTTGTCTACGTAAATTGTCTTGATGCAAAAAAGGCAGTTTAATGCTTAAAAATAAGGCTTGTATTTCATCTAATCGCGAATTTACCCCTTGTATTTCATGAACATATTTTACAGCAGAACCGTAGTTTCGTAATTTAAAAAGTAATTCAGCTAATACTTCATCATTCGTAGTAATAGCACCTCCATCGCCTAAACAACCCAAATTTTTACCTGGATAAAAACTAAACGCTTTAGGATGTGAGGACGTTTCATTAATACCGTGTGATTGCGCACAGTCTTCCACTATTAAAAGATTATGTTGATGAGCCAAACTTTCAATTTCGGCAATATTTGCTAATCTACCATACAAATGCACAACTAAAATAGCTTTCGTTTTAGATGTAATTTTATCTTGTAATAAAGAGGTATCTAATAGAAATGTTTCTTCGTTAGGCTCCACTAAAACAGGAACTAAACCTATTTCAGTTAAAGCTAAAATAGAAGCGATATAAGTATGTGCAGGAACTAAAACCTCATCGCCTTTTTGTAATTTTCCTAAAGCAATATACCCTTTAAAAATAAGTGACAAAGCATCTAACCCATTTCCTACGCCAATACAAAATTGATCTTGATTGAATGCTGCAAATTGTTGTTCGAAATGTTGTACTTGTTCGCCTAAAATATAACGTCCTTTTGAAAAAAACGTATGCAATTGTGTTTGAAACGCTGTCTCAAATCGTTGATTTATTTTATGTAAGTCTAAAAATTTAATCATGATTAAAGGAGTACTCCATTACAATTTATATGTTTATTTGTTGCTATAGCATATACTTCCTGAACAACGGTTCGCGCCCCAAAGCTTTCTTTCCAATAATGTAGGCCTTGATTTAATTTTCTTCCAGCCAATTCATTAGAAATTCCAAAATCAAAAAACTTTTTGGTTGTAAAAACTTCTGTTAGCAAGTAATGATGTAAAAAATCTAAGCTACCTAACTCATTTTTAGTGGAATTTGATGCAATATATTGTGAATGAGCTACAAAATCTGACTCAAAAATAGTTGTACCCGCAACCAATTGATTTTGAAAATAGACATTAAACTGTCTAATTTGGTTTGGGAACTTAGCTTTCAAATACGTAATTTCTTCTAGCGAATGAACCGGTTCTTTTTTATGTTTTTCGGCTAAATTTGGAAGTAATATTTCATTCCAAAACGAATCAAAACTGTCTGTTTCTTTTACTATTAAACCATGTTTAACACCTCTATTCACTCCTTCCATTCTGTTTTTTAGAATACTAAAATCAGTTGATAAATCAATAACTGCTAAGGTATCTGTTTTAAGTAACTTGGCATCAGCTAAAAAGCAACAATAGTTCAATTCTTCCGATGGAAAAGCAGTATAAATACTTGGCAATAGCTTAACATGGATGCTTTCAACACCTATCGATTCATAAAAAGCTAAAACGGCTTGAAAAACAGCTATAAATTTATCAAGTCGAACAGCATAATCAACTACTATTCCGCCATACGTTAAACCTTGATGTGAATAAATTAGTTGGTCTACTTTATTTGCAGGAAATAAGGCAATTAATTTTTCATCTTGAAAAACCAACAACGAATAATCTTCAAAGCGATTTTGGTGGTATTCCATAAAATCACGATGGAATAAAAACGTAGCATTTTTGGAGTGGGCTACAAAATCGTTCCATTGCTGATAATAACCTGACGTGTATTTTATAATTTTAATACGTTCCATTCTTAAAAACTTTGGAAAATTAGTAAAAAAACTTACTTTAGTAAAATATTATTGCGTATTTATACAATTATGTTTAAAAAAATTATTCCGTTTATCTTTTTTTTCAACTTCATTTGGGGTCAAAACATTACGTTGTACCATCAATTTAACGGAAGATATGACTTTACATTTGTAGGCAATACGTTGAATCCCTCTGAGAATTCGTTTCAAACAAGCCCTTCCGTATTTACAACTTCATCAGCTATATTAAATTTAGGTAGTGGAGATGTAATTGAAAAAGCGTATTTATATTGGGCAGGTTGTGGAACGGGTGATTTTAATGTAAAATTAAACGGCACAGACATAACCGCGTCGAGAACCTTTACCAATGTACTTAATCAAGGATTTGTTTTTAATTTTTTTAGTGCATTTGCCGATGTTACCTCTTTAGTCCAAATACAAGGTAATGGCACCTATACCCTTTCCGACTTAGATGTTTCTTCTTTTATTAATTTTCACTTTCAAAATAAAACAAATTTTGCAGGTTGGGCTATTGTTGTAGTTTACAAAAACACGAACTTACCACTTAATCAATTAAATGTGTATGACGGTTTACAAGTGGTTTCACAATTGCAAAACAACCTCGATGTGCCATTAAATGCCTTAAATGTAATTGACAATCAAAATGCTAAAATTGGCTTTATAGCTTGGGAAGGCGATTCGGGTTTAGCCGTTAATGAAACCCTTAGGATAAATGGAAACATCATTAGCAACCCTCCCTTAAATCCTGCAAACAATGCGTTTAACGGAACTAACTCTGTTACAAATTCGAATACCTTATACAATATGGACTTGGACATATATGGTATTCAAAATAACATCAATATAGGCGATACTTCAGCTTTAATTCAACTTACTTCTGGTCAAGATTATGTGATGATCAATACAATTGTTACAAAATTAAATAGTCAACTGCCCGATGCCACCATTCAAATCACTGATGACACGCTTACTTGCAACTCTAGAACAATTTCTATTGACTATGAAGTATTTAACACGAATTGCACCAATTTTTTACCGGCTCAAACACCCATTACCTTTTACGCAAATGGTGTAGCTGTTGGGACTACTTATACCCAAAATAATATTCCAATAGATGGATCAGAGACAGGAACAGTAAACTTAACAATACCTGCCTCCGTTTCTTTACAATTTAACTTAGTTGCGGTGGTAGATGACAACGGAAACAATACTGGAATAGTAACAGAAATTCTTGAAAACAACAATTCATTCACCTACCCTATTACGCTTTTAACTTCACCACTATTTAACCCGCTTGAAAATTTAGTTTCGTGTAATTTAGGATTCACAAGAGGTCTTTTTGATTTTTCAGACTATCAAAATTTAGTAAAGGTAAATTCCACAGATATAGTTGCTTTTTATGAATCGGAATCAGACGCTAATGCCGCTAGTAATCCTATTTCAAATTATACATCTTATGAGGCGATAACTACTCCAAAAACAATTTGGATTCGTTTAAATAATACTACGAGTTGTTATGCTATTACTTCATTTACATTAGAAACAAAAAACTGTCCTCCAGTCATTTTTAATGCTGTGTCACCCAATAATGATGAATTAAACGAAACGT